>NZ_JAWOQN010000899.1:0-565 GCF_033337395.1 Vibrio sp. YT-19(2023)
AGTAATCTAAGTCAGGAACGACGATACTTCCTTCGATCAACGAGTAAACAGAATGGCGAACAACGTATGGCGTTGCACCAACCATCGTACCTTGCTGATAGCTCACGCGTTGTAACCCGTTTTCTTGGCCTAAACCAATACTGTCAGTTAGATCAACAACACTGTTTGATACACCTGGTTTCGTGTTCTGGGTATCCGTTACTGAAAATAGAGAGCGGTCATTAACAACAATGCTCCAGTTTTCAGAAACTTTGTCTGTGTATGCAGCTGTCCATCCAGGCGTTGCAATCGTGCCTTCTACACTGAATGTCCAAACATCGCCTTTCAATGCATCAGGGTGATAAAACGCACTTGTCTTTGGCACTTCAGCTAAACGGTAAGAAAAGTTTTTGTAGATTGTATCAATATCTATCTTAGAAAAATTGATACCCGACGTACTGACCATAGGCATCGAAGGCGTTCCTGCAAAGACCATGCGTCCATCAGTCCAGTCTTCAAAACCATATTGGTACAAGGAAGAGCGTGAAGCAGTGCGGTATTGAGCTACCATCGTTTTTTCGGTACT
>NZ_JAWOQN010000900.1:0-565 GCF_033337395.1 Vibrio sp. YT-19(2023)
TTACCTGCTGAATTTGCAGCGCATGTGGGTACTGGTGTGACGGTTCATCATCCAGAAGCACTTCAATCACGCCTTGAAGCCATGTCTGGTAAAAAGGTATTGCTCGACCCAGCAATCAGTAACGCATGGTTTAAGTTAGTTCTGCAAAATGCAGGCGCATCGGTTATTGCTGCAGCCGATCCATGTTTAATGCCAAAAGCCGCGAAAAACGAAGTTGAGATTGCGGGCATGAAAGCCTGTAATATCCGCGACGGTGTAGCGATGAGCAAATTCCTTTGCTGGCTAGATGCCGAAGTGGCTACAGGCAATCTTCATGATGAAGCTACACTGGCTGATCGCCTAGAAGCATTCCGTAAAGAAGACCCAACGCTGATGGATCTGAGCTTTGATACCATTTCTGCGGCAGGCGGCAATGCGGCTATGTGTCACTACAATCATGAGAACCAACCTGAGCCAGGTAAGCTAGAGTTGAACACACTTTACCTTGTTGATTCAGGCGGTCAGTATCTAGATGGCACAACCGACATTACACGCACCATCGCGATTGGTCAGCCATCAGCAGAAA
>NZ_JAWOQN010000901.1:0-565 GCF_033337395.1 Vibrio sp. YT-19(2023)
ACTTCTAATTTCAATGTTTTTCCACTTACACTTGATAAAGTATCTCAACTTAAAAGTTTGGGGATAGAAGCCAAATCCAACCCTGAGCTAGATCGCCAACTTAGCGCTTATGAGTATGAGGTTGGCCCTGGAGATATACTAAACATTACTATTTGGGATCACCCAGAACTAACTATTCCAGCTGGTTCTTATCGCAGCTCTGCTGAAGCGGGTAACTGGGTACATGCTGATGGTACTATCTTCTATCCATATATAGGTATTGTTGAAGTTGCGGGTAAAAACGTTCGTCAAATTCGTGCTGATATTTCTCGCCGATTAGCAAAGTACATAGAAAGTCCTCAAGTGGATGTCAGCGTCGCCGCTTTTCGTTCGAAAAAATCCTACATAACTGGTGAGGTAAATAATCCGGGACAACAACCAATCACCAATATCCCACTTACCTTGTTAGATGCAATTAACCGTGCAGGTGGATTAGCCGAAAACGCCGACTGGAAAAATGTAACACTGACAAGAAACGGCATTGTTGAAAACATATCTCTTTATGCGCTGATGCAAGAAGGCGACC
>NZ_JAWOQN010000902.1:0-564 GCF_033337395.1 Vibrio sp. YT-19(2023)
TTCGAAACGCACATTAAGCAATGTTCGCAAAATGTGAGTGAAGTGATTGATCGCTGCGTGCGTCGTTTCCCGCAAATGTTCGTTCAGAAAAAGGGACGCGGCATGATGATTGGCATCGAGTGTATTCACGGTGACTTGGCAGCAGAAATCGCTAAAGCATGTTTTGACGACGGCATGGTGATTGAAACCGCAGGCCCAGATAATGAGGTGGTGAAGTTTTTCTGTCCATTGACTATCAGTGAATCTGAGCTGAACCAAGGATTAAGCATCTTTGAACGTGCAGTAGAAACGATTGCTGCAAAACACTTCAAACAAGCATCTTAATAAGGATTATCAGTTATGATCGTAAGAACACTTGACGAGTGTCGAAATAGTGAGCGTCGCGTAGTCGCGGATAACTGGGAAAGCGTACGTATGTTGTTGAAAGATGACAACATGGGATTTTCTTTCCACATCACCACGATTTATGAAGGAACGGAAACGCATATTCATTATCAAAATCACCTAGAGTCCGTTTTCTGCATGAGCGGCGAAGGTGAAATCGAAGTGGTGGGGGGCGAAACT
>NZ_JAWOQN010000903.1:0-564 GCF_033337395.1 Vibrio sp. YT-19(2023)
AAAAGGCGCTGGAATGCGCCTTTTTGTTATTATTGTGTTAAATGAAACTATACGTCTGGGTAACCTTGTGGGTTATTTGATTGCCAGCGCCATGTGTCCCCTGTCATCTCTTCAAGAGTACGTGATGCTTTCCAGCCTAGTTCATTCATTGCTTTTGAAGGATCTGCCCAACATTCTGCAATGTCACCAGGTCGACGTTCAACCAGTTGGTATGGCACATTTTTACCGCATGCGCTTTCAAATGCTTTTACCATTTCAAGAACGCTGTAACCATTCCCGGTACCAAGGTTGTAGATGTGCAAACCAGCTTTATTACCGACTTTTTCTAGCGCAGCAACGTGGCCATCTGATAGATCCATTACGTGAATGTAATCACGAACACCAGTACCATCTTTGGTTGGGTAATCACTACCGAATACAGATAGAAACTCGCGACGACCAACTGCTACTTGAGAAATAAATGGCATTAGGTTGTTCGGAATACCTTGCGGGTCTTCACCTAACTCACCAGTTGGGTGCGAACCAACAGGATTGAAGTAACGAAGAAGTGTGATGCTCCAGTCT
>NZ_JAWOQN010000904.1:0-564 GCF_033337395.1 Vibrio sp. YT-19(2023)
ACACCGATCAAGTGCAGCAATCTCTCTTCGAACAAGATCCACAAGCCACTGTTTTTGGTTTGGATATTTCTAAAGTGGCCATTCGTTACGCTTCTAAGCGCTACCCAAACTGCCAATTTAGTGTAGCGTCTAGCCATCGCTTGCCGTTTGCAGACCAATCACTGGATGCGATTTTGCGTATTTACGCGCCATGCAAAGCAGAAGAGTTGCAACGCGTCATCAAAGACAATGGCGTGGTGATCACGGTAACGCCCGCAGGTCGTCACCTTTACCAGTTCCGCGAACGCATCTATCAAGAAGTTCGCTTACACAATGAAGAACCAGAGAACATTGAAGGCTTTGAGCTAGAGCACCAACAAAAGCTGAACTACACCATGGACTTAGAAAATGGTGTTGCATTTGATTTGTTGCAAATGACTCCATTTGCTTGGAAGGCGACGGATGAACTTCGTGAAGAGCTAAAGTCCGCTACACTTTTCCAGTGTGAGGCCGACTTCATGCTACGCGTTTACCGAAAGAAGCCAATTCAACAAGAGAATCAATAGAGAATAACGAAAATCATTC
>NZ_JAWOQN010000905.1:0-564 GCF_033337395.1 Vibrio sp. YT-19(2023)
GCAGAGTACATGGACTTATTGCTGACGCGTTTATGGCAATACTTCGGTTTTAATGACATTTACAACATCTCATTAGTGGCCGTGGGCGGATATGGTCGCGGTGAACTGCATCCGTTGTCCGACATAGACATTCTCGTTCTTTCTAACAACAAACTGCCGACTGCGTTAGAAGCGAAAATCAGTGAATTTATTACCTTACTATGGGACTTAAAACTGGAAGTTGGCCATGCGGTTCGCACTGTCAATGAATGTGCACAAATCGGTCGTGACGATCTAACGGTTGCCACTAACCTACAAGAAGCACGTCTGCTTTGTGGCAGCGAAGACACATTCCAAGCTCTAAAAAAGGTCGTGCTATCCGACTCTTTCTGGCCGAGCGAAACCTTCTACCGCGCAAAAATCCAAGAACAACGCGAACGTCATGCTCGCTACCACGATACGACCTATAACTTAGAGCCCGATATCAAATCGACCCCAGGAGGTCTTCGCGATATTCACACTTTGAGCTGGGTAGCGCGTCGTCACTTTGGCGCCACATCTCTGCTAGAGATGAGCCGTTACGGC
>NZ_JAWOQN010000906.1:0-564 GCF_033337395.1 Vibrio sp. YT-19(2023)
ATCGTGTTGCTGCAATTCAAACGCCAGGAGCAAGTGGTGCACTGCGTATGCTGGGTGACCTAATGAAGGTCGCACAACCAGATACAACGGTTTGGATTTCGAATCCAAGCTATGTGAACCACAAGCCAGTAATGGAAGCTGCTGGGCTTAAAGTTAAGTTCTACCATTATTTCTCGCCAGAAACGAAACAAGTCGACACCGCAAAAATGCTGGATGATCTTGCTAAAGCAGGGCCGACAGATGTGGTTCTACTGCATGGTTGTTGTCACAACCCAACAGGCGCAGACATCGACTTTTCCGCATGGCAAGCTATTACAGAACTTTCTCAAAAGAACGGTTTTACGCCATTTGTTGATATCGCGTATCAAGGTTTTGGTGACGGCTTAGAAGCTGACGCAAAAGGTCTTCGTTACATGGCGGATAATGTCGAAGAGATGTTGATTACAACTTCTTGTTCTAAAAACTTTGGCTTGTACCGCGAACGTACTGGTGCTGCTATTGTTGTGGGTAAGAACACGCAAGACATCACTAACGCGAAAGGCAACTTGTTAACGTTGGCGCGCT
>NZ_JAWOQN010000907.1:0-564 GCF_033337395.1 Vibrio sp. YT-19(2023)
AATTGTTGCGAGTATTGCCAGATTGGAGCGCAAACCCGCGCGGCATCTACATGCTGTACAACCACAAAGATCACTTGCCAGAGAAAGTGCGTCTGTTCATCGACTTTGTGATTGCCTACAACATCCACTAAAAATGATACAAAAATAAAAACCAGAGCCTAGGCTCTGGTTTTTTTATCCCGATAATGATGGATGGCGCTGGTTTACGCGCCTTCGTTGTGCAGCTCTAGGTTCGCTAGATCTTGCTGAATTTCACGTTGCGTTTTTGCATCGTCATTACGCAAACCATCTAGGAAGTCGAGGTATTGTTGATCGATATCGCCAGTTACGTATTCACCATTAAATACTGATGTATCGAACTGCGTGATATCTTGGTTACCTAAGCCTACCGCTTCAACTAAGTCATCTAGACGTTGGTAAATAAGCGCATCCGCACCAATCTGTTTACAAATGGTTTCGTTGTCACGACCATGAGCAATCAGCTCTGTCGCGCTCGGCATATCGATACCGTAAACGTTAGGGAAGCGAACTTCTGGTGCAGCAGACACCATGTACACTTTCTTC
>NZ_JAWOQN010000908.1:0-564 GCF_033337395.1 Vibrio sp. YT-19(2023)
AGCATCACACCAAGTACACCAAAAACAACTGAAACCACGATCGCTAATCCTAGTAGCTCTCGAATAAAAAATTTGTATGCCATCATACTAATTCCTTCTAGCAATATTCGACCTTACGTTACGCCCCTCATCACCTATCTATTTTGATTATTATCAACTTCATTTCACTACGAATAAGAACTTAGTTTTATAAAAAAACGCTTGTAGAAATGGAAAAAGTGGTTACCAAGCGACCACGTTGTTTAGCTAAGTAGAGCCGAAGTTAATGGAGTTACTGCTTCGCAGCTACACTTGAGCAATAGATTTAAAAATAGCTTTTTAGGAATCCATATCACATTATGAATTTCCCTTTTTTACATTGACCCCGTCATTACTAAGCAATGACATTTGGTCTCGACTCTGAGACTAATCTTCGATGTTTATCGGCAGTGTAAACACAAGAGGTCAATATGAAAAAATACACTTATCCTCTACTTGCTATCTCAGGCGGTCTACTACTGACTGGCTGCGGTGGTGACAACTCTTCATCAAATACAGAATCCGCTACGTTTTCTCTTGGTGTCT
>NZ_JAWOQN010000090.1:0-1600 GCF_033337395.1 Vibrio sp. YT-19(2023)
AGCAGCGACTCGTTTCGACGAGACAAAAATCGCCGTGGTCGTTCTGAGCGCCGACAGCAATGCGCTCAGCGCAGAGACCATCGAACCCAGCAATAAAAAGTGGAGAAGATGATTGAGGTTAAAAATCAGCATCAAGATTTTTAGGTGCCTGTCATTCTTCTGGTAGAAGACGGAGAATCCCAAACCAAAACTAATAAACCCTAAAGCTTGCGCTAATATCGTGGTATCCACCATCACCTTCTCGCAACTCGATTAGCGCGCTAGCCAGCCACCATCAACTGCGATGGTGTAGCCGTTGATGTAATCCGCAGCTTTAGACGCTAGGAATACACAAGGGCCAGCTAGATCTTCTGGCGTACCCCAACGAGCAGCAGGAATACGGTCTACGATTTCTTTGTTGCGCTGTTCATCTGCACGCAATGCCGCCGTGTTGTTGGTTGCCATGTAACCCGGAGCAATCGCGTTTACGTTGATGCCGTGGCTTGCCCATTCGTTCGCCATTAGGCGAGTCACACCCATTACGCCACTCTTAGACGCAGTGTAAGAAGGCACGCGAATACCGCCTTGGAAAGAAAGCATTGATGCGATGTTGATGATCTTGCCGCCTTCACCTTGTGCGATGAACTGTTTTGCAACCGCTTGAGACATAAAGAACACAGACTTCACGTTGATGTTCATTACGTCATCCCAATCTTGCTCAGAAAACTCGATGGCGTCGTTACGACGAATGATGCCCGCGTTGTTCACTAGGATATCAATGCGACCAAGTTCGGTTACTGCGCGGTCAACGATAGTTGGGATGTCGTCTAGTTTCATTAAGTTAGCGCGGATATCGACGAACTTACGGCCTTCAGCCTCTACTTTCTCAATCGTTTCTGTTGGTTCGCTGATGTTTACGCCAACAATGTCACAGCCCGCTTTTGCTAGACCAAGCGCCATACCTTGACCAAGACCAGTGTCACAACCAGTAACAATGGCCACTTTTCCCTCAAGGTTAAATGAATCAAGAATCATGTCGTTTTCCTCAATAGTAGGTAATGTCGTGATTTGGCGTCTTGGCCATGTCACTTTGTATGCATTCATCCTGACCCAAAAAGAAACTGTTTGCAATTTTTTTTGAAAAGGCGTTTTAAAAATATTGATTGCGATCTTGTTTTTCTGGATTCTTTAATTGCGCGGTTTCAAATTTTTGAAAAGGCATTTTAAAAATACTGGTTCTTAAATTTTTCAGCGATATAATGCAGAAAACTAAGAATGAAAGGGGCAACAATGGAAAAGTCGACTCAGCCTGAAGCGGTTTCGTCAGTACTTAAGGTTTTTCATATTCTTCAAGCACTTGGTGAACAGAAAGCCATCGGCGTTTCAGAGCTTTCACAACGTCTAATGATGTCGAAAGCGACTACTTACCGTTTTCTGCAAACCATGAAATCGCTCGGTTACGTGTCTCAAGAAGGCGAAGCGGATAAGTACTCTCTAACACTTAAGCTGTTCGAGTTGGGCGCAAAATCGCTTGAGTACGTCGATCTGATCGAACTGGCCGACAAAGAAATGCGCCACATTTCAGAACAAACCAACGAAGCCATGCACCATGCTGCGCTGG
>NZ_JAWOQN010000909.1:0-563 GCF_033337395.1 Vibrio sp. YT-19(2023)
AACATCGTTGGCTTGCCAATAACAATCTCTTCAACGGCTTGTGCTTGATCTTGGCTTTGAATCAACGCTAACTGCAATGCGACTTTTTCTAGCAACCCTAGAGCACCTAAGGGTTTGGTTTTGTTATCAATGCGCGTTTGAATATCTGCGGAAAAAGAGCAATCCATGTTTGGTATTCCTTCAAGTAATTGGTGTTCGTTCGATAGAAACGTTGTCTACAGTTGCGTATGCATTACGACGAGACAAGATAAAAGGCTGACGACGAATGAGAGAATAAGTGTACGCCTCTTTCATTCTATTTCATCTGATTTTCTCTTTTTGCTGATGTTTTTAGCATTCTGACTGTCATATTGACAAGAATATGATTCTAGGTGGCTGTTTTTACATAAATAGAAAAGTGATACGAATACATATCACCTGAGTATCCTGCACAAAAAACCAAGCCCATATAACCAAGCAAACCATTGAAATCTATAACCAAAAAACAAACCAAAGTGACTAAAACCAAGCATTTATAACATGTCTAACACCTAATAAACTCAACGATTGGCACAACAAATGCT
>NZ_JAWOQN010000910.1:0-563 GCF_033337395.1 Vibrio sp. YT-19(2023)
GGTGATGATGTGGGCATTGCTGCCCACTAAGAAAATCAATTAAGCGTTGTCTCTAAGGTAACGAGCAATTGCCGACTGTGCGTCTTGACCATCGACGGTCTTCACGTCTTTCAGCCACGCTTCGATTTTGTCTGCGTTCGCGTTTAACCAAGCTTGTGCGGCTTTAGATGGTTTTTGCTTCTGGTTGAGAATCGCTTCCATCAGCTCGTTTTCCATTTCTAGGCTGAACTCTAGGTTTTTCACTAGTTGACCCACATTCGGACACTCAGTAAGGTAGTTTTGACGTACGTTTGTATAAACGTTTGCACCGCCGTAGTTTGGACCAAAGAAATCATCGCCACCCGATAGGTATTCCATTTCAACATTACTGTTCATTGGGTGCGGCGCCCAACCCAGGTAAACGATCCACTGATTGCGACGTACCGCACGTGATACTTGTGACACCATGCCCGCTTCACTTGATTCAACCAGGCTGAAGTCTTTTAAACCAAAGGCGTTGCTGTCGATCATGGATTGGATTAAGCGGTTGCCATCGTTTCCAGGTTCAATGCCGTAAATACGAT
>NZ_JAWOQN010000911.1:0-563 GCF_033337395.1 Vibrio sp. YT-19(2023)
CCGCGACAGAAGAAGATTTCCTTCAGCCAGGTCATAAGCAAGTTGCAGCAGGTTACGTAATTTACGGTTCATCAACGATGTTGGTGTACACCACAGGTAACGGCGTAAACGGCTTTACTTACGACCCATCCATCGCCAGCTTCTGCCTGTCTCATGAAAACATGATGATTCCTGAAGATGGTAAGATCTACTCCATCAACGAAGGTAACTACATTCGTTTCCCACAAGGTGTGAAAAAGTATATCAAATACTGCCAAGAGAATGTGCCTGAAGACGGTCGTCCATACACCTCTCGCTACATTGGTTCTTTGGTGGCGGATTTCCATCGCAACCTACTTAAAGGTGGCATCTACCTTTACCCAAGTACGCAAAGTCACCCACAAGGCAAACTTCGCCTGCTTTACGAATGCAACCCAATGGCATTTCTCATCGAACAAGCGGGCGGCATTGCATCAGATGGCGTGAATCGCATCATGGACATCAAACCGACTGAGCTACACCAGCGTGTACCTTTCTTAGTGGGTTCGAAGAACATGGTTCGCAAAGTTGAAGAGCTCCTTGAA
>NZ_JAWOQN010000912.1:0-562 GCF_033337395.1 Vibrio sp. YT-19(2023)
CTCGCTGTTGGCAACGCATGCCGACCGTAAAGAGCTGTTTATCGATGCAGGTAAACGCATCGTTGAACTTACCAAACGCTACTACGAGCAAGATGACGAAACGGCTCTACCACGCAATATCGCGACCAAAGCCGCATTTGAAAACGCGATGGCACTCGACATCGCAATGGGCGGTTCGACCAATACGGTGTTACACCTTTTAGCTGCAGCGCAAGAAGGTGAAGTCGATTTTGATATGACGGACATCGACCGCATGTCTCGCCAAGTACCACACCTTTGTAAAGTGGCTCCTTCAACGCAGAAATACCACATGGAAGATGTACACCGTGCGGGTGGCGTTGTCGGTATCCTTGGTGAACTGAACCGTGCAGGTCTGCTGCACAATCAGTCTAAGACTGTCCTAGGACTGACTTGGGAAGAACAGCTAGCCAAATACGACATCATGCTGACCGATTCAGAAGAAGTGAAATCATTCTACCGTGCTGGCCCTGCGGGTATCCGCACCACACAAGCATTCTCGCAAGATTGTCGCTGGGATACCCTCGATAATGACCGCGCGGAA
>NZ_JAWOQN010000913.1:0-562 GCF_033337395.1 Vibrio sp. YT-19(2023)
CCGAAGCCGTTATTCTCCACTTCCATCAAACCAATGATGTCAGCATCCATCTTGTTCATCGCAGACACGATCTTCGCTTGTTGGATCAAGAACTCATCGTGATTCGTCGCGCCACGGTTTTGGCCTGTCGGGTTGTTGTTTCCGCTGTCTGCAACCGAAGTGAAGTAGTTAAGCACGTTAAAGCTTGCAACGCGTAAATCCGACTCTGCGATAGCTGGCGCCGCTTTACGCTCTACATCAAAGCCATCACCCGCTGCCACAAAGTTAGTGTTATTTACATCGTTCGTCGCGATCAGACGGTATTCGTTGTAGCTGTAATTCACTACGCCCTGTAAACCTTCAACGCGCGAACCTAAGCGAATGTGCTGTTCAGATGAACCGTCTTGATCCAAATCTTGACCAAACTCAGGGTAGTAAGGAATTTTGCCGTTCGGTGCTTTGGCATCAGATTCTAGGAAAACTCGATTCTCTGCATTTTGTTTTGCTAGCGCGACGGCTTCTGCACTGTCTGCTGCGTGAAGCTGAGTTGGCTTAAAGAGCGGAGCTTGGTGCGACAACATCA
>NZ_JAWOQN010000914.1:0-562 GCF_033337395.1 Vibrio sp. YT-19(2023)
CATTCACTCAAGGTCTTTCTTCTTCTCTCGATGTGGTGGACGCTCAGCTTTATGTTGCCAGTATCGAAACCCAACGTTCGGCGGCGCGCTTCCGCTATCTGATTTCACTAACCAAACTATTAGCATTAAGCAGTGAAATGAACAGCTTCGAACAATATCAAAATACCGCTTACGCCCCAGCGAAAATATCCAAAGAGGTTAAATAAGTCATGGCAGCAAAATCTTTAAAACCCGTTCTACTTTCACTTTGCGCCTTGGGTGTGGCTTCTTGGGTTGGCTATCAGTTTTACCAAGCTTATCAGCCAGAACCAGTTCGCTTGCAAGGTTTGATTGAAGCTCAGCAATACAGCATTTCATCAAAAGTCCCAGGTCGCATTGACGAAGTGATGGTTCGCAAAGGCGATGATGTTGAAAAAGGCCAGTTAATTTTTACGCTTCACAGCCCAGAAATCGAAGCGAAACTGGAACAAGCAAAAGCTGGTGAAAAAGCGGCAGATGCACTAGCGCAAGAAGCAGAGAAAGGTGCACGTGAGCAACAAATTCAAGCCGCGAAAGACCAATG
>NZ_JAWOQN010000915.1:0-562 GCF_033337395.1 Vibrio sp. YT-19(2023)
TGGACGAGGCGAGTCGCTAGCTTGACCGAGTTGCTCTAGTTGAGACAGTTTAGTACGAGCATTTTTGATGACCGTTTTTGGTACGCCAGCTAAGCCCGCAACCGCCAAGCCGTATGTTTTGCTTGCGGCGCCTTCTTGAACAGCGTGCATGAAAGCAATGCTGTCGCCATGTTCTACCGCATCTAGGTGAACATTCGCTAAGTTTGGTAGCAAGTTCGGTAATTCGGTTAGTTCAAAATAGTGCGTAGCGAAAAGTGTCATCGCGCCAATTTGTGTTGCAAGCCATTCGGCACTTGCCCATGCCAATGAAAGACCATCGTAAGTACTGGTACCGCGACCGATCTCATCCATTAACACCAAGCTGTTCTTGGTTGCGTTGTGGAGAATGTTGGCTGTTTCTGTCATCTCTACCATGAAGGTTGAACGACCTGATGCCAAGTCATCTGAAGCACCGATACGAGTAAAGATGCGATCCAATGAGCCAATTTGTGCTGATTCTGCAGGTACATAAGAGCCGATGTGAGCCATCAACGCAATTAGCGCAGTTTGGCGCATGTAGGTT
>NZ_JAWOQN010000916.1:0-562 GCF_033337395.1 Vibrio sp. YT-19(2023)
GTGCATTACGCAAGGGAAAAAACTACAAAAAACGCACCTCCAAACTTGAACAATTCCGTTCTGAAATCGCCAAAATGTACACACATGGCGCATCCCTTGAACTGATTGCTTTACACCTTGAAACTGAACACAAGCAATATGCCGCACGCAGCACCATCCTCCGATATATCCATTCAATCGGAGTAACACGTAATGGCTAAAGGACACTTCGCAAAATCAGAGAAACAAGCCGCTTCTGTCATGAAAGAAATGCAGGGGAAAGGTAATGCCATAGAATCGGTCGGAACGGCTAGGAACTACGAGCAGTCGCTCAAAACCTGTTGTGATTACCTAAAAGAGTTCAAGCTTGGCTCGCTCCGCGAAATGACCCCAGAGAAAGCCAACACCTACTTAGAATTACGTGCTCAAGAATGTTCACAAAAAACAATCGACATGGATCGTCAGGCACTCCAAGCCATGATGCAGCATGTTACGCACGAATTGAAAGAGACAGACAAACTCGATGTTATAAAGTCCTCTGTTGAGACCGTTGAATCTTCACGCTCTTACACACCGGAACAGG
>NZ_JAWOQN010000917.1:0-562 GCF_033337395.1 Vibrio sp. YT-19(2023)
AGATCATAGCAATAACCACAAAGACTGAAACTCTAACGAACTTGCTCAAAATAAAGTACGCACCACACAAAGCGAGCAATCCGAGAATTGCTTGGAATGATAAAAATCGTCCCAAAAGTTCGACCAGATAACTCAATTCAAACTGCATTAATTGTCCCGCTTGAGCCCAAAGACGGTCTAGCGGAGGGAGATAAGAATCGTAATGCAAGAGCCACGCTGCGGCGACAAATACAACGATATGACGCACCGTATTTAGGCTTTTTATCGAGATTGGCAGCAGGATGAAGATCAACAGCGCAAAGTTTTCCATTGGGTGGAAATCGATGATTCCCTGAAAATAGAGCGCTATTTTTGCGATAAAGTAAATGTTCCACCAGCCCAATCCTATAGTGAAGGGGGTAGAGTCATGAGAATGCGATGTCATTACTTAAGCTTCTTGGTGTTAGTGGTTGATGTATCTAGCTCAAAATAGCGCGAGCGTTTTAAGTGCTTGTGGTAAAAGCGTGTGGTTGCGTTTACTAGGTCACGAAGAAAGTATCCTAGGAGTAGGCCAATACCTAAG
>NZ_JAWOQN010000091.1:0-1597 GCF_033337395.1 Vibrio sp. YT-19(2023)
TGATATGGCGCCCCCAGTAGGATTCGAACCTACGACCTGTCCCTTAGGAGGGGACTGCGCTATCCAGCTGTGCCATGAGGGCGTAATACCAATCACAGTAACTATTGGGTTATTGCTACAGGTTAAACAAATTCACAGCCATGCTGCTGATTTCTTTAACCCTAGTGCTAACTTGTTAGTTACTTAGACAGGCATAATCAAATAAGATGCGTTGTCTATGATATTCAAAAGTAAGCATATCTCAAGGCTTAATGTGACCTTTTATAAGATCTTGTTCATTACATCGCCAATTTGAACGCTGGACGCCAAATTCGGCTGATCAATCGTCAATTCTGCTTCTTGTTCATAGATGCGGGAGACCGTCAACGTGATCTCGCTTTGCGACACTTTATTACGCGGTAAACCCTTTTGATCGATGAATGATGCCGTGTGCCACAGTTGCAGTTTGTCACCTTCTTTTACGCCGTGCATGCGGCCCAGATCCATCGTGACGGTGTTGCCAAAAACGGCCACCACTTCCGGTAGGGTAATCTTGCAAGACAGTTCGGACTCGAGGTCTAACATGATGTTACGGCTGACGCGTAGCATCATTTCGCCATAGGTCGATGCCCAGAAACGTGCACTACGAGTATCCACTTGGCTGGTTTTGGCGAATGGCCAACGCGCGACTTCGCGGTAGGCTTTGTTGAAGACTTCATGGCCCGTCTTGCCATCGAAGACTTTCATCTCTAAAGCAAACTGACGGTTAATGATGTCGTCTTTTAAGAGTTGAGATTCAATCGTTGCCGTTAAGTCAGTGATCACGCCGCCAATAATGTATTGTGCGCCGTTGTCCTGCGCAATCATTTGAGTGCGAGCTGGATAATTGCTGCTGATTGAGTAGTCTGTCGTGCCAACAGAAACGAAGCTGCGCGAGGTTTGATCCAATTGGCGATTAACGACTTTGCTGAAATCATCACCTACTTGGTAGATTTGCCCCATGACTGCTTGTTGGGGAGAGGCAACGTCAATGTTACCGACCAAAATAGTCTTTTTGTATTGATCCGTGTGGCAACCCGTTGCCGATGGATAAATGTCCACTCGGATCTTCATTTCCATTTTACCACCGCGTTTGCGCTCAGATTCCACGAGAATGTAGCGCACCTCATGGTTAGTAAACTGATATTCTTTGCGGTTTTCTTCCAATAGCGGCATCAAATTACTGATGCTGCCAATGTCGGCGCCCGAAAAGTTGACGGCTTTGAATAGAGCGTCTTCCAACGCATGGAGCCTTGCCGCATCTTCAGAAGAAACGATCGTGGCAACGCCTGTCACTTCGTACCAAGACGCCACTGCACGAAATGGCAGAAGCATAACGAAAGTGATTGAAAGTAGGCTAAATAATATTTTTTTCATTGGGTATGACCGTTCGGGTATAAATATTGCTATATCAATTTCAGTGAAGTTTGGTGGCGTTTTCTTAGTTCGACAAACAAAGAAAAGCAAAGACTGTTCCAATATTACCTTTACTCAGTAAGGAATTGTGAAAGAACAGTGCCACCCAAGATTATCTGGAGAATCAAACCATGAAAAAGTGGCTTGTCGCCGCATCGATGAT
>NZ_JAWOQN010000918.1:0-561 GCF_033337395.1 Vibrio sp. YT-19(2023)
AACCGGACTGTTACCTTTCAAGTAATTGTCGACGTAGTAGTTCCAGTACAAGCTGTTTTCACGCAACAAGCTGAATGTTACGCTCAGTGAACGACCATCCATGTAACCTTTTGCGTTGTTCTGCGTCTCGATAGCGCTAATGATTGTGTCGTTAATGTACGCGCCGACTTCGCCCGGTTGAGAGAAAGCCAAAAGCGTGGTGAAGAACGTCGCCGATTTGATGCGCTTCTTCATACGTTTTGCTGCATAGTACGCAACAGTGCTCGCTAAAACCGTACCACCAATGCAGTAGCCTGCCGCGTTGATTTGCTCTTGCCCTGTGATTTCTTCAATCGCAGAAACCGCTTTCACAACGCCTTCAGTAACGTAATCACCAAATTCAACATGCGCTTGCGCTTTACCTGGATTACGCCAAGAAATCATGAACACACTGTGGCCTTGTTCAAGCAACCAGCGAACCATTGAGTTCTTCGCAGTGAGGTCAAGAATGTAGTATTTGTTGATGAAAGGCGGAACGATAAGCAGTGGTGTCGCATTGACTTTTTCTGTTAACGGACGATA
>NZ_JAWOQN010000919.1:0-561 GCF_033337395.1 Vibrio sp. YT-19(2023)
GTGGATAACCGTTAAAGCCAACAGAAACAATGCGGTGCTGTTTAGTGATCACCGCACCTACCTGCGTTGAAGGGTCTTTACTCCAAGACGCCACCAGTTCAGCCATTTGGTAAAAACGTTTCGCCCATTTAGAAATCATGCTCATCCTCTCGGTCGAAGGCTTTGAATTATCTGAATGATAACCCATTTTTTTTAAAAAAATAGTCGAAATACGAGCATTACAGTGAAAGCGATTCGTTTTCATGGTTAATCGGGGAGAGTTTGTTCAGCTCTAAGCAACAATTCCGCTTTTATTGATGAGTTTATTGGTCAAAATTGGCAAGCGAATGAGTCATACATCACATTGATGATTAGAGGTTGCTTATATTGTTGGGTGAATGAAGATCTGAAAATGATTTCAAATGCATCAACTTTATTTCGGCTCGTTTCAATTAATTACATTTAGAAACATTTTACGCAATTTATGTAGGAGAATTCGGAATCTACTGTCTGTAAGGTTAGTGTGTTTTCAACAATATCCTGTTCCATAAAGACGGTAAATACATGCAAAAGAAACCACTT
>NZ_JAWOQN010000920.1:0-561 GCF_033337395.1 Vibrio sp. YT-19(2023)
GATGAAAAAGCCATTGCTTGCGCTAACCGTTCTATCTTTAAGTTTGAGTTCCATTATCACGCCGATAACGGCCACGGCAGCACTGCCTCTAAGTGTTGATGGCCAGCAATTACCAAGCCTAGCCCCGATGCTAGAAAAAGTGACCCCTGCAGTCGTGAGTATTGCGGTTGAGGGTAAACAAGTTCAAACCAGTCGTATTCCGGAACAATTTCAGTTCTTCTTCGGCCCTGACTTCCCGATGGAGCAAACTCGAGAGCGTCCATTCCGCGGATTGGGCTCTGGCGTCATTATTGATGCCCAAAAAGGGCACATCGTCACTAACTATCATGTGATCAAAGGCGCGGATGAAATTCGAGTGCGCCTCTATGACGGCCGCGAGTACGATGCAGAACTCGTTGGTGGTGATGAGATGGCAGACGTCGCATTGCTGAAATTAGAAAAAGCGAAAAATCTAACTCAGATTAAGATTGCCGACTCTGACAAGTTACGCGTCGGCGACTTTACTGTTGCTATCGGCAACCCATTTGGCCTCGGCCAAACCGTCACCTCGGGTATCGTTTC
>NZ_JAWOQN010000921.1:0-561 GCF_033337395.1 Vibrio sp. YT-19(2023)
ACCTGCTTGCTCATAAATATGAATCGCAGGATGGTTACTTTCTCTTACTTCTAGCCACGCGCTGTCTGCTTTGGCTTGCTCACAGTGATTCAGAAAGGCATCCAATAACTTTTGACCGTAGCCTTTTCCTTGTAGAGCAGGGGCAACCGCAATATTGAGTAACGTCACTTCACCCACAATATTTTGTGCATAAAAGTAGCCAACTACCGAGCCGTCTTCGACCATCACGTGATGGCACGCACCGCGACTCGACAAATCGCGCACTAACGACTCTGCCCATGGGTGAGAATGCGCTTGCTGTTCAATTTGCCAAACTTGCTCCACATGCTCACTGCACATTGGGAGAATTTCAATCGTCATGATTTAACCTATTAGGTCGAAATACCGCGCCACAATAGAGCTTGGTATTCGATCTTTTACAAACGTTACGAGTAAGAACAAATTTGCTGCCAAAGTGCGCGTTTTTGTTCATTGTTGCCATCAATGTCTTGCAATAACGGCGAGGTTAGCTGCTTAGCATTTTCCATACTGTTACTTTCACAGCCTGCAAACCATACCCAC
>NZ_JAWOQN010000922.1:0-561 GCF_033337395.1 Vibrio sp. YT-19(2023)
GCAACGAATGCGTCGATGTTTCCACTGATGTTTGTTAGAAAGATTGGCGACAGAAGGCCAACCACAATCGCGGCACCATGAATCCCTGCAAACCAAAGTAATTGACACATGAGTAGTGCACCAATGATGGCAGGCAAAGTATTTGATGCGCTGATTAATGGCTTGAACATCGCCATAACTGCATCAGGAATCAACATGTCGTATTGGGTTTGAACGAAGATGCTTAATGGATAAAGCGTGACAAACACAGCTAGAACAGGCAGTAACACCTCGAAAGAACGCGCGATCGCAGGTGGCACCTGCTCTGGCATGCGAATCGTGATGTTGTGCTTTTTCATAAATCGATACAGCTCAACAGCAAAGAAGGCACACATTACTGCAGTGAAGATCCCTGTACCGCCCATGTGTTTCATCGCTAACGTGCCATCTTGAGCTGGTGCAGCCACCAGCAAGAAACACATTAAAGATAAAACCGCGCTAGTGATCCCATCCATTTTGTACGCTTTCGCCAGACTGTAGGCGACACCGAGCGACACGAAGATGGTCATGATCCCCATCGAC
>NZ_JAWOQN010000923.1:0-561 GCF_033337395.1 Vibrio sp. YT-19(2023)
CAATGTTTTATTCCTTGTCTCTGTCTATGGATTGTATCGCAATGTCGTCTTATGTAATAAGACCGGATGAGGAAGAAGATAGCGCAGAAACTAAGCGAACTGCGCTTTAACTTTTATCGTTGTTCGCCCGTTATTTAGGCAGAGATACGGTGAAGCAGGCGCCACCAAGAGGGCTGTGTGAAATAGAAACATCGCCGCGTTGCAATTCCATAATTTGTCTTACAATGGCAAGTCCTAAACCAAAGCCGCTGGTGCTTTTATTACGAGATTTGTCGGCGCTGTAAAATGCCTCAAACAGGTGAGGCCAGTCTTTTTCATCAATACCGTTTCCATCGTCATGAATGCTGATCATGCAGTGTTCTTCATCTTCGGTCACTTCTAACATGATTTGGCTATCGGCATAACGCATGGCATTGCGACGTAGGTTGTCTAACGCGCGCTTGGGCAGTTTGGGGTCGGTCTTAATTGGGGCTTCTTTGCAATCCGTATCTTTAACGGTGATTGGCAATGGCGTCTCTTGCTGCCATTTGTCTTTTAGGTCAGAAAGCAGGGAGTTAAGCT
>NZ_JAWOQN010000924.1:0-560 GCF_033337395.1 Vibrio sp. YT-19(2023)
CACCAATTGAATCGCCTTCTTTTTTTAGGTCGCGGATCAGTTGATCAAACGCTTCCACTTTGTCTGCATCTGGGCAGAAGAACGCGTTGTTTTCAATTTCGTCCCAGTCGACTTTATCAATAGAAACATCGCCCATTTGTGACAAGTAAGCGCGGATTTCTACGCCAAATTCATCTTTCAGATATTTCTTCGCGATTGCACCTGCAGCCACACGCATCGCAGTTTCACGGGCTGACGAACGGCCGCCGCCTCGATAGTCACGAATGCCATATTTTTGGTGGTAAGTGTAATCAGCATGTCCCGGGCGGAACTTATCTTTGATATCTGAGTAATCTTTTGAACGTTGATCGGTATTTTCGATCAACAGGCCGATTGAAGTGCCTGTGGTTTTGCCTTCAAACACGCCAGAAAGAATTTTAACTTCGTCCGGTTCACGACGCTGTGTGGTGTAACGTGATGTGCCAGGACGACGACGGTCGAGATCCGTTTGCAGATCTGCTTCTGTAATTTCTAATCCCGGAGGACATCCGTCTACGATACATCCCAGTGCGATACCGTGA
>NZ_JAWOQN010000925.1:0-560 GCF_033337395.1 Vibrio sp. YT-19(2023)
ATTCGGTTTGTCTTGGATATCGATAGGTTTGGACAGTGTTTTCATGCCATCCACGACAGTACCCATGTTTTCAAACAGGGCTCCTACTTCCCACATGATCCACATCGACATGCCGTTAACGCGCAGCGCTAGGCTGACCGCAATAGCAATGGCACCGACGCTAATCGCGCTGTCCAACCACAGATAAATCGACAAAGCCGCGACGGAAAACACCAAGATGTAGTTGGAGATTTCAACTGCCACGTCAAAGCCCGTAACCAAGCGCATTTGGCGATAAACCGTGTTGAGAAATCCTTTCATGCCTTGTTCAGCATATTGGGTTTCTCGTTGGCTATGTGAAAACAGCTTTACGGTTTGGATGTTGGTGTAGCTGTCGACAATACGGCCTGTCATGGTTGAGCGCGCATCGGCTTGCTCAGAGGCCACATCTTTCAGTTTCGGTACAAAGTAAATCTGAATCGCGATGTAAACCAAAAGCCAGACAATCATTGGAATCATTAAACGCCAATCTGCAGCTGCTAACATCACGACCATACTGGTGAAGTAAACCGTCACGTAGA
>NZ_JAWOQN010000926.1:0-560 GCF_033337395.1 Vibrio sp. YT-19(2023)
TGTGGATCGCAGTATGGGCGACATTCATGCGCATGGTAATCCGCACGTGCAGTTTGCTGCGAATGACATGATTATGCTTTCGCGCGTTGTGACTCAGCGTTTGCAAGCGGTTGATCCTGAAAATGCGCCAACCTACCAGCTAAATGGGATGAAGTTTCGTGCGCATTGGCGAAAAAAACTCAACGAATGGGAAGCAAAAGCTAAGCCGTTAAATGGTAAGCAAGTTGTGGGCTATCATTCCACTTACCGATATTTGTTCGATTGGCTGGGAATGGTTCAAGTTGCGGATCTTGAGCCCAAGCCAGGGGTATCGCCGACGACCTCTCATCTGCAATCACTGACAAAGTTGGACGCAAGTTCGTTTGATGCGATTGTGTATTCGTCTCACCAAGATCAACGCCCCGCAATGTGGTTGCAACAACGAACAAACAAACCTGTCGTCCAATTGCCTTTGACGGTGTCAAAAGAGCAGAACTTAGATGAGCTGTACGATGAAGTGATTGCCGAGTTACTCGATGTGTTTGTTTCCCCTAGTGCTGTGAAGTTTTGATCATGACTGA
>NZ_JAWOQN010000927.1:0-560 GCF_033337395.1 Vibrio sp. YT-19(2023)
CGTCGTTGGCGCAGAATACACCACGGGCGATCGTGGCGATGCGGCTGAAGCCAGCGTGACTTATGATGTGACGGAAGACTACAGCACTTACTTAACCTATGTCGATGACAGTTACGAAGGCAAAAACAACGTTATTGTTGGTCAACGTGCTGACCTGACCTCTACGGTCGATTTCTACCAAGAGAACCAGTTTGTTGATGAGAACAACGGCAAAGGTCGCATCGATTCATTCGGCTTTGGCTACGACATGAACGACGACATCGACATGGGTATCGGCTATCAGAAAGGCGAAATCGAGGATGATCAAAACATCACCACCGAGCGCCAAGCGGTGAGTGTAAGCACCTCGATTGATGTCGATGATGTGTTGTTCAAGAACAAAGTGGAATATCGTGTCGATAAGACAGATGACTCTGCTGACCCAGACAAAAAACGCAGCGACCAATGGGTGACGACCAACCGGTACACCCAGCACCTGACGGAAGAGTACACCTTATTCGGTAAGTTCAATTACTCGCGCTCAGAAAGCAAATCAAGCGACAAAATGTTGGCTCGTTTTA
>NZ_JAWOQN010000092.1:0-1563 GCF_033337395.1 Vibrio sp. YT-19(2023)
TAAGGAGGTGATCCAGCGCCAGGTTCCCCTAGCGCTACCTTGTTACGACTTCACCCCAGTCATGAACCACAAAGTGGTAAGCGTCCCCCCGAAGGTTAAACTACCTACTTCTTTTGCAGCCCACTCCCATGGTGTGACGGGCGGTGTGTACAAGGCCCGGGAACGTATTCACCGTGGCATTCTGATCCACGATTACTAGCGATTCCGACTTCATGGAGTCGAGTTGCAGACTCCAATCCGGACTACGACGCACTTTTTGGGATTCGCTCACTTTCGCAAGTTGGCCGCCCTCTGTATGCGCCATTGTAGCACGTGTGTAGCCCTACTCGTAAGGGCCATGATGACTTGACGTCGTCCCCACCTTCCTCCGGTTTATCACCGGCAGTCTCCCTGGAGTTCCCGACATTACTCGCTGGCAAACAAGGATAAGGGTTGCGCTCGTTGCGGGACTTAACCCAACATTTCACAACACGAGCTGACGACAGCCATGCAGCACCTGTCTCAGAGTTCCCGAAGGCACCAATCCATCTCTGGAAAGTTCTCTGGATGTCAAGAGTAGGTAAGGTTCTTCGCGTTGCATCGAATTAAACCACATGCTCCACCGCTTGTGCGGGCCCCCGTCAATTCATTTGAGTTTTAATCTTGCGACCGTACTCCCCAGGCGGTCTACTTAACGCGTTAGCTCCGAAAGCCACGGCTCAAGGCCACAACCTCCAAGTAGACATCGTTTACGGCGTGGACTACCAGGGTATCTAATCCTGTTTGCTCCCCACGCTTTCGCATCTGAGTGTCAGTATCTGTCCAGGGGGCCGCCTTCGCCACCGGTATTCCTTCAGATCTCTACGCATTTCACCGCTACACCTGAAATTCTACCCCCCTCTACAGTACTCTAGTCTGCCAGTTTCAAATGCTATTCCGAGGTTGAGCCCCGGGCTTTCACATCTGACTTAACAAACCACCTGCATGCGCTTTACGCCCAGTAATTCCGATTAACGCTCGCACCCTCCGTATTACCGCGGCTGCTGGCACGGAGTTAGCCGGTGCTTCTTCTGTCGCTAACGTCAAATAATGCAGCTATTAACTACACTACCTTCCTCACGACTGAAAGTGCTTTACAACCCGAAGGCCTTCTTCACACACGCGGCATGGCTGCATCAGGCTTGCGCCCATTGTGCAATATTCCCCACTGCTGCCTCCCGTAGGAGTCTGGACCGTGTCTCAGTTCCAGTGTGGCTGATCATCCTCTCAGACCAGCTAGGGATCGTCGCCTTGGTGAGCCCTTACCTCACCAACTAGCTAATCCCACCTAGGCATATCCTGACGCGAGAGGCCCGAAGGTCCCCCTCTTTGGCCCGTAGGCATCATGCGGTATTAGCCATCGTTTCCAATGGTTATCCCCCACATCAGGGCAATTTCCTAGGCATTACTCACCCGTCCGCCGCTCGACGCCGTTATCGTCCCCCGAAGGTTCAGATAACTCGTTTCCGCTCGACTTGCATGTGTTAGGCCTGCCGCCAGCGTTCAATCTGAGCCATGATCAAACTCTTCAATTTAAGATTTTGT
>NZ_JAWOQN010000928.1:0-559 GCF_033337395.1 Vibrio sp. YT-19(2023)
GTGACCTGTGTGCCGTTTTGGCAGTACGTTCGATGTGTCATCCAGACAAATCGCGGGAAACTGGCTAACAAACTCTTCGGTGAGAACCTGCTGACGTACACAAGGATGAGCAGGCGACATGACAAACGCCCAATCCAACACACCCATGTCTTTCACTTCGAAATCCCCGCCGACCGGAACTGCTGACGTGGCTCCGACTACGATGTCGGCACGACCTTGAGCGATCGCCTCCCAAGAGCCGTTAAAGACTTCCATGTTGATTTGCAGTTCCGCAAATTCAAACTCTCGATAAAAATCTTCCACTAGCGGCTTGAGCTTTTCGAGCTTCACTACGTTATCCAGCGTCAGTTTCAGCGTTGTTTTCCAGCCGTGCGCAGCTCGACGAGTTTGTGCTTTCACCTCTTCCATCTGACGCAGTAACGAGCGAGCTTCAGCCATGAATAGCTCACCCGCTGGTGTTAATTCAACTTTTCTTGGTAAGCGGCGAAATAGCACGACGTCCAAATCCTGCTCTACCTGTCGCACGCCATAGCTGATCGCCGAAGGAACTTTGTGAAGC
>NZ_JAWOQN010000929.1:0-559 GCF_033337395.1 Vibrio sp. YT-19(2023)
GTTCTACGCGTATCTGTCGGGTTGGACGGCACAAGGATTCGATTTTGAAACCGTCAAAGAAGTGCTGAGTAATAGTCCGTTTCATGCCACCTATTACCATTTAGGCTTCTTCTATTACTTTATTCCACTGTATTTCGTGATTCCTCTATTCCAATGGATGGCACGTAATGTCGATGACAATGTCCTCTATACCTATCTGGCTTTTTGGATGTTCACTAGCACGTTATTCCTGTTCAAGATTGATGGGCCATGGAGTAACCAAATGTGGCTCTTTATGGGCTATCTGCCTTTGGGTTATGTACTATTTCAAAAAGTGCCACTAAATCGTTCTATGGTGACGTTGTTCACTGGGTTTGGATTGGTGGCGTTAGCCGTGACATTCACCATGGTGGTGACCAACAGTTTGGAAGCGGAGAAATACACCGTAGGGCGTTGGTTGTCATACAAAACATTGAACGTGATTTTGGCGGCATCGATGATTTTTATGCTGTGTCGGTATTTTGGGGAAGGGTTGCCGAAGAACGTGCAGAAAGTGGTGAGTTTTATCAGCCAGCACAGC
>NZ_JAWOQN010000930.1:0-559 GCF_033337395.1 Vibrio sp. YT-19(2023)
CAAAAACTTAAGGGCGCAGATCGCGTCAGCCATCAATATCGTGGTGCAAATGGAGCGTCAGGAAGACGGTAAGCGCCGCATGGTCAGTTTGCAGGAAATAAACGGCATGGAAGGGGAAGTCATCACCATGTCCGAGATCTTTACCTTCCAGAGAAGAGGGGTGGATCAAGATGGCAATGTGTTAGGGGATTACATAGCAACAGGCATCGTGCCAAGTTGCCATGATCAATTGATTAAACGAGGCTTAGACGTTCCATTTGAAATATTTAACGAAAAAGTCCGTTAGGAGGGTGTGCTATGGAAAGTCAATTCCCCCTATTTCTTCTTTTGCTGTTTTTGTCGGTGTTCTTTATTAGCCAAGCTTTGATCCTGCCTTCGGCGGGTAAAAAGGTGAAACACAAACAGCTCATTAAGAGAATTCACGAAAGCCACAAGCATATCGATCAAGAGAGTATTTCGCTGCTAAGAGAAAACTCATTGAAGAATCTCTCGCCACTAGAGCGATGGTTAGTACGCTTTAGCTTGTTTGAAAGCTTTAAGAAAAAGCTCGAACTCGCGG
>NZ_JAWOQN010000931.1:0-559 GCF_033337395.1 Vibrio sp. YT-19(2023)
GAGCTTACTGATCCTGAAGTGCGATCTTTTGTCGACTCAATGGACATGATTGTGGTGGTGGTAACGGCAGATGCCCTGAGTTATCTCACTCTTCAATCTTGGCTACAACATGAAGAGCTATCGAGATTGCTTCGCTCTGACAAATTACGTTTTTTGGTGAATAAGTATCAGCCAGAAACCGAAATTGGTCGTGATTTCATGTTGGTGCTGAAAAAGGAACTTAGCGAATCCTTGATTCCTGTTTCGATTCATCGAGATACGGCATTGCTTGAATGTGTGGCAAACCTGACGACCGTTCAACACTATTCGCCATCGAGTCAAGCCGCAAAAGATTTTCAGTCTTTTGCTTTTTGGTGTGTATCAGCGTTATCAGGCGCTCAGGACCAAAGCTAATTTATGCGAAGTCTTAATCTAATTTTCCAACGCTGGGTAGTGGACCAATTCAGACTACAGAAGAAAGCTTACGAGCAAGCCTGGAATTGCAAAACAAACTGGGTTGGTGAGTGTGCTTTGTCTTTTTGGTTTTCATTGAGCTTTGTATTTTTAAAGCCGGTTATTT
>NZ_JAWOQN010000932.1:0-559 GCF_033337395.1 Vibrio sp. YT-19(2023)
ACCATCAACGAACTTGAAAAGGGTTAAAAGCAAATGCGCTTGAGGTGCTGTTAAGTCTGATTCAGCTATAGCGTCATAGAGAGGGGGCATAATGTCAAACTGGCTCCGTGATTTCTTATGTGCCATAATATCCCTGATTCATTAAGAATCCGCCTAGGGTTGCAGCCCTGTAATGGCGGTTTTTTTGCGTCTGTTGAAAAGAACATACCACATTTTTAACCTAGTGCAAATATGAACTTACCTAGGTGTGATTTTGCACCCACCCTAGGTGTAAATTTATCACTAGACCTAGGTGCATTTTTATCACTCCAACAAACCATAGAACAAACCATAGAACAAATAGCGCTATCGCTTAGATTTTTAATGATTATCTAAAATCCATTTTTTTAGCTCTGAATTTTCAGACCTAAGACGTTCAATCTCCTTGTTGTATTCAGTATCCCTTTTAAAAAGCTCTCTAAGCGTCTCAGAGACGCAATAACGGACAAACTCTTGTCTATCCATAAATAATCTACTTCTGAACGTCTCAATGCCTCTAAGCTGCTCAGGATTGAATCTA
>NZ_JAWOQN010000933.1:0-559 GCF_033337395.1 Vibrio sp. YT-19(2023)
CATGCAGCTGAGTTGCCTGCTGATATCGAGTGGGTTTCAAACAATAATGAGCCGTTATTTGCTTCGGAAGAAGCCGTTTATGGTGGAACTTACCGCACTTACATCGAAAGTTTCCCGCAGACATTACGCAGTGTTGGTCCGGATGCTAACTCTGGATTGCGTCAATATTTGATGGATGGCACACCAAAAATGGCTCAACGTCACCCAAATACGGGTAAGTGGATTCCTCAATTGGCTAAGTCATGGGCATTTGGTGAAGATAATAAAACGGTTTATTTTAAGCTTGATGACACTGCGAAATGGTCTGATGGTGAGAAAATCACGGCCGATGATTATGTCTTTATGATGCAGTACTACACCTCAAAAGACATTATTGACCCTTGGTACAATGACTTTTTTACCAACAGCATTGTTAGCGTGGAAAAAATTGATGATTACACCATCCGTGTTAATTTAGCGGTTGCACAGAGTCATGATTCTCTGATGGTCATGATTAATATGCCAAGCAATGGCTTCCAACCTCGTCCAAAACACTTTTTCAAAGGTGAGAAGGATGAAA
>NZ_JAWOQN010000934.1:0-559 GCF_033337395.1 Vibrio sp. YT-19(2023)
CCATCGCTGGCGGATTTATTGCGGATAAGTTTTTAGGAGCTTACCGCTCTCTGTCCATCGCCTTTCTGGCGTTCGCTGCGGGTTACGTTTTGCTGGTACTTGGTGCTTCGGCGACAAACGTTCCTTTATCGATGTGTGGTATCGCTCTAGCAAGCTACGGCCGTGGTTTGATGTCACCTTCTTACCCAAGTCTTTACAAACGCACTTTTAAATCACAAGAAGATTTCGAAAAAGGTTACCCAATCAACTATTCCGTGAACAATGTCGGCGCTTTTTTAGGCCAGTACCTGTTCCCGATGATCGTGCTGGTAATTGGCTTTAACGGCGGCTTTACCATCTCTGCCGTCATGGCAGGCGCTGCGCTTGTGATGTTATTGATGTTCAGAAAGAGCCTAACTGGTGTAGCCGCTGAACTTGACCAAAAAGCGGTAAGCTTGAAAAACTGGGTATTCTTCGCACTGATTTCCGTCGCCATGATCGCGTTGGTGTTCTTCATGTTCTCAAACATGGATATTGGTCAAAACATCGTTTATGCCATCGGTGGCGCTGCGATTCTTTA
>NZ_JAWOQN010000935.1:0-558 GCF_033337395.1 Vibrio sp. YT-19(2023)
GTCGCGAATGGAGCTACCAAGTTCAGTGATGACGGCGATGTTCCAACTGTTTACGTCAACAGAAGAGAAGAAAACAGAAGCGTTGTTGGCGGTGAATACAGCGATCACGGGTTATCTTGCCGATCCAAGTGCAGATCCCATTTCTCTGCCTTACAACCTCGATGCTTGGGATGGTTACTATGTCGAGCGTGAAAAAGTCTACCAACTGGCCAAAGCAAGTAGTGGCAATTTTGTGTGTTTAGCGGGCGATACTCACAACGCGTGGGCAAGTGAGTTAAAAGATGTGTCAAACAATCCGATAGGGGTCGAGTTTGCGACGAGCTCGGTGAGCTCTCCGGGGTTGGAAGAGTATTTGGCGTTGGACCCGGTGGCGATTGCGCAAATGGAATACACCTTGCCGCATTTAGTCTCCGAGCTGCAATGGGCTGACATCAAACAACGTGGCTTTATGCGAGTGACCTTTACTGCTGATGCCGCTCAATCAACGTGGTACTTGGTGTCGACCATCAAAGATAAAAAGTATCAGGTGACGACGAAGTCGGCGTCTACGACAAATGG
>NZ_JAWOQN010000936.1:0-558 GCF_033337395.1 Vibrio sp. YT-19(2023)
TTGGGCTGTAACGAAAGGCATTGGTGAGGAAATTCTGCACCACACGGCGCAACAATTTAGGGTCCGATTTCACCATTAGAGAAGATGGGATCATAGTGAACTCGATCCCCTGTTGTTTGGCCAATGCGCTGAATTCCGCATTGAGGTTCGCCAGAACATCGTTGACCGCGAAGCCATGCACATTGACTTCCAACTTACCCGATTCCAAACGCGAAATATCCAGCAAATCTCCGATCAAATCTTCTGCCGCGCCTAACGCACTTTCGATGTGTGCCGACAACTTGCGGGTTTCGCTGTCTTTGGCTACTTCAGAAAGTGAAGACGCAAACAAACGGGCGGCATTGAGCGGCTGCATCAAGTCGTGACTCACGGCCGCTAAAAAACGCGATTTCGATTTCGATTCCAAATCCGAACGCTGCGTCGCTGCCACTAGCTGTTTGTTGAGTTGCTCCAACTCTCTGGTGCGCGCGCGCACTCGCTCTTCTAACGTTTCATTGGCGTCTTTCAGCGCTTGCTCGGCATCGCGGAATACGGTGATGTCCGTAAAGCTCATTACAA
>NZ_JAWOQN010000937.1:0-558 GCF_033337395.1 Vibrio sp. YT-19(2023)
AAATTCTTCATGATCGTCAAACGTGTGGATGTGATAGCTCGGAATATTACGCGCTTCCAAAGTATGCTCGATAGACGATGAGCCCACTTTCCCCATTTGATACACCAAGACGAAGTTATCAGCCCGAAGTTCTCGGTTCTTTTCAGGTTGTCGAGCGATAGAGTATTTCATTGATCAAATCCTTGATTATTAAAATTCGTGACTTTTATTGACTGGCAGCGAATGGATGACTGTCTGAGGTTCTGGTGTTCGTTTTCGACTGATCATAACTGGCAACAAAAGTATCAAAATGATGGTGGTATTTACGGCAACGAAGAACACCATGATGAGGGCGTAAACCGCGAGTAAAAGACTTTTTCTGTTGTCATCGATACTGCGAAAACAAAATTTGATGAAAAGAAAGTAGCCTCCAAACAGAAACGCAATGCCGAGCAAACCGTATTCGATGGCGGTATCAAGCACAAAGTTGTGGGTGTAAATCGCTAGTTCATCGTAGTTGAAGTAATCGATCATAAAGTTGGGCAGCATTTTGGCGCCCACGCCTAAAATAGGATGCTG
>NZ_JAWOQN010000093.1:0-1523 GCF_033337395.1 Vibrio sp. YT-19(2023)
ATACCCAAATGGGGTTAAAAGAACCAGCTGCTGTTGTCTTCTAATTCCTGACGACATTGCTTCAGCTGCCAGCCATAAGTCTTTGCGGTTTGCTCAACGCGCCGAGCCACTTTCATCAAACTAGGCTTTCTTTTGTAAGTTCCACGTTGATAACCGCCTCGCCCTTCATGATAGGCCAGATACTGGTTATAAGGGTCCCACAATGAAATGCCTAACTGGCGACGAGTCTCGTGGGTATACCACCCAACAAACATTATCGAATCATCAAAATTGGTGCGCGAACCACCTTGTCCGGTGGAATCTTGGAAGTCATCCCAAGCTGGATCTTGAGCCTGAGCATAGCCATACGCACTGCTTACGCGTCCCCAAGGGATGAAACCCAATACGTAATCTTTGGGTGGTTTGGCATCATGGCGGAAACTGCTTTCCTGCTTGATGATGGCCATGGCAACATGAATGGGCGTTCCCCACTCTTTTTCCATATCTTTCGCATCATCATACCAACCAGATTTTTCTCGGAATATCTCACATAGGTTATCTTGCTGTTTTGGTGGCGCTGTCGCACATCCCGCAAGCAACACACTTCCTAGCACCGATACAACCAACGGCTTAATGTTCAATCCCACCCAATCCTTACTTATTGATTATTGTTTTAGATAAGCGAAGTAGTTTTCCAGAAACTCGTCAAAAGATAACGTATCGCTTTCTTCCGCTTGTCGCTGTTTCTCAACTGAAGAAGCCACTTCCGTTTCCATTATATCTTGCGAGTAATGTTGGTAACCGTGAGCCAGATTTTCTTCACGGAACTTCATGCCAAGAGCACAACCTACTTTGCCAAGTCCACCAAGTTCTTTGGTTAGCTCAAGCAATTGGCCAGAAATCGTCAGTTCAGGGTTATCAATCCATGCTTCTAACTTGTCACATACAGCTTGGTAAGCGTCGCCACCAGCCGCAGAATCCATCTCTACTGCAATTTGGCGCAACTCAACGAATACTCGCTTCGCCCAATCTTGCAAAGATAAGCGTTCACCTTGGCAACCGATTTGCAGCATCAAACCTTTTTCACGACCAGAGATGATCACTTTGTTCCAGTTGTCACGCCAGCATTCTAGTTCGCAGTTATCCATTGGGTCAGAATCTGACAACGCCGCCCACGTTAGGAAAAGATCTAAGAAACGAACTTGCTCTTCGCTAACACCAACGGCACTAAATGGGTTCACATCTAATGAGCGCACTTCAATGTATTCCACGCCCGCACGACTCAACGCATCTGAAGGCTTCTCACCACTTTTCGCTACGCGTTTCGGACGAATTGGGGCGTACAATTCATTTTCAATCTGGAGAATGTTGGTATTGAGCTGACGGTACTCACCATCCACTTTTACTCCAATTTTTGCGAATTCTTCAGATGGTCGACGAATCGCATCACCTAAACCTTCAAGATATTGGTCAATACTGTTGAAACCAATTTTCAATACGCTTTGAGCACTGTTGGTATAACCAAGATCACTCAAGCGAAGAGA
>NZ_JAWOQN010000938.1:0-558 GCF_033337395.1 Vibrio sp. YT-19(2023)
GTAGTTTAAGTAATCTGGGCCTATTGGCTCGTGATCTTGTTGAAGATCACTCAGTGATCAGTATCGACCTACGCAATCACGGTCTCTCTTTCCACTCTGATACTCATAACTACACTGACATGGCACAAGATGTCGCGACGCTTCTTCAGCACTTAAACGTTGAGCCATCGATAATCGTCGGCCATTCAATGGGCGGTAAAGTCGCGATGAAACTCGCTGATATAGCACCAAATCTTGTGAAGCAGTTGGTCGTATTGGACATGGCGCCAGTAGCTTACCAGACCAATCGTCACGACAACGTATTTGATGGTTTGCTGGCGGTTATCAAAGAAAAACCTGCGAACCGTCAACAAACGTTAGAAATCTTAGCTCAACACATTGAGATGGATGGCGTTAGACAATTTCTCTCAAAATCTCTGTTTAAAAATGAAGACCATATGGCTTGGCGATTTAACGTCGACAGTTTATTAAGTAACTATGCTGAGATCATTGGTTGGCAAGATATTGCTCCTACCGAGATCCCGACACTTTTCATTAAAGGCGGAGATTCGGACTACT
>NZ_JAWOQN010000939.1:0-558 GCF_033337395.1 Vibrio sp. YT-19(2023)
CGTAAGTAAAAGTCGTTGACCGCTTGTATCTGATAGCCACCTAACTCTTTAGTGCAGCTAACCACACCAATGATGGGTTTGCGTGTTCCTGACATGATATTTCCGTGTTCGATTTATTTAACATTTACCCTACAAACCATGTACAAAATTATCAACACGGATATTCGTTATTATCGTCACAACGTGATCTAACGCACTATTTAGGCCACTAAATTGAATATTTATGCTCATTATATTGAACAAAACAAAACCAACTGTTACAAAATAGTTAACAGAAAGACATGAAAACCAGCCGTTAAACACCAAAAGCACAGTATAAGTGCATGTTTAAATTAAAAATAACCTGAAAAACAAACGATTTAATAAAAGCGCTGTAATTTATTTGTTAATTTGGTTATTTCTAATTTCTACTCGTCAGGCTATTTGGAGAAGAAAATGGAATCGTATCTACAGGAAGTACAAAATTTTAAACAAAAATGGCCCGATATAGAATTTATCGACCTTATCTTTACCGATATCAATGCCACTCCAAGAGGAAAGCGCATCCCGATAGACGTA
>NZ_JAWOQN010000940.1:0-558 GCF_033337395.1 Vibrio sp. YT-19(2023)
TAATGACCCTCGCAAGTGGGGCTGGTACACCAACGCCATTGCCAATCCATCGAAAGTCTTTATGGATAACCCGACCGTTGCTGCTGCAACTGGTGCGAATGTGGTGTCGCTCGGTAAGGCGTTACAACTGCACGGCCAAACAACTGTACTGGGTGCAGATGTCGAAATTGGAGATATTTTAAACAGCCTCAACCAAGTGATCCTACCGGGTGAAGGCTACATGTTTATTGCCAACGATCAGGGCAATATTTTCACCCATAACGACAGCAAGCTCCTAAACCAACCGGTTAGCAAACTGGGCTTAAACAACAACGACATCACCAACGCTGCACGCTCAGGCACTGAACGTCGCGTGTCGATCAGCGGTACCGATTATGTGATTTATGCGCGTCCAATTGAGGGCACCAAGCTCACGACGGTAACGGTGTTGGATCACAACTCGTTGGTTGCACCACTTTACGATGCCGTTTGGGATCAAATTATCGCGACGGCTATCGTGGTTATCATCTGTGTGGCGCTGTTTAACCTGCTATGTAACATCTTGTTCCGCCCACTCTA
>NZ_JAWOQN010000941.1:0-558 GCF_033337395.1 Vibrio sp. YT-19(2023)
CATCTCAAGCAAGTCGACAAGTGCTGTATGGCGATTCTGTTTTCGCACGCCCGAAAGACGGCACGCAAGCTGGTGTCGGTGCGCTAACGCTTGATGATGTACGTGAGTTCTACGCTAAGCACTACACACCGCAGAGCGCACAAGTCGTGGTGGTGGGTGACATTGCTAAACAAGACATTGAGCAGAAGCTTGCGTTTTGGGCTGAATGGAAAGATGAAGCGGCACCACTTTATGCTCCGCAAACAATACCAGCATTAGGTGAGCAGAAAATTCATCTTGTCGACAAACCAGGAGCACCGCAAAGTGTGGTTATGATGGTTCGTCAAGGCATGCCTTATGATGCCACGGGTGACTTTTATCTAAGCCAGCTCGCGAACTTTAACCTAGCGGGTAACTTTAACAGTCGCATCAACCAAAACCTGCGTGAAGACAAAGGCTACACCTACGGTGCTTACGGTTACTTCTCGGGGAATCCTGAAACCGGTTCGGTTGTATTTACCGCGCAAGTTCGTGCCGATTCGACGGTCGCATCGATTATCGAGATGGAAAATGAGCTGA
>NZ_JAWOQN010000942.1:0-558 GCF_033337395.1 Vibrio sp. YT-19(2023)
TATATTGATTTTTATATCTGATGTAGATGGATCAAAAGACATATCCTCAGATATATTGATTTTTATATCTGATGTAGATGGATCAAAAGACATATCCTCAGTTAATTCATCAATATCATGAATAATATTATTGAGCTTGGCACGTATGGAGATTGCTTTTGGCGTTAGCTCCATCCTGCCATTTTTTCTGGTAAGTAATTCATCCTGAAATATTTCCCTTAGGCTTCTTAGAGTTCGGCTCACCGCAGAAGCACTTGTCGACATTTGGTTTGCTGTTGCTGTGATACTTTTTGTTCCCAACAGTAACGCCAACGGTTTCAGTAAGTTATAGTTAAATATCATATCTAAACTCTCTCGCAACACTCCCTAAAAACATAATATCAATTTTGATAAGTATCAAGTATCACTATTATCAATTGTGGACAAGAACATATTAATTAAACTAGTTCCATCTTGGTTGGAGTAGAAGAATTCCTTATGGCAGGTTTACATACTACAGTGAAAGTTGTTGGCTCAAAATGCAACTATGATTGTCAATATTGTTTTTATTTAGAGAAG
>NZ_JAWOQN010000943.1:0-557 GCF_033337395.1 Vibrio sp. YT-19(2023)
TATCGCTGTCACTTGGGTAGTGCGCGACGCCAATACTGGTCGACAGTGACGATACGTTGTTCGCGTTTAGAACCGGAGTATCAAACACGGAATGGATGTGTTTTTTCGCCTCCTCTGCATCGACGTCTGAGGACTCAATCACGACAGCAAACTCGTCTCCACCCATCCGATAGGTACTGAAGCTATCAATATTCATGTCTTTCAATCGTTTGGCAATTTCGCACAACACCGTATCACCAGCTTGGTGGCCGTACGTGTCATTCACGTTTTTGAACCCGTTTAGATCCAACAGACACAAAGAAAAAGCCGTTCGGTTGCGAGTGTTATTTCTCAACGTGACAAACAGAGCATTACGGTTGCCAAGGCCAGTAAGGGGGTCACTCAACGCCAGCTTACGATGGAAGTGCGATTCTCTGTAGAAGAAGTAAGTCAGCGACAAAATCGACAAGACGAAAGTGGCAAACAGCATGTATTGTGCTTTCATCAATCGTTGGCTTTCATCTTTTTGTGTCTCGTACACTTGGCTGGTTAAGCGAAAGTTCTGGGTCACAAACTCC
>NZ_JAWOQN010000944.1:0-557 GCF_033337395.1 Vibrio sp. YT-19(2023)
ACGTCATTTGACCAGTGCAACGGATATGCTGAATCAATCCATGGAGCGTTTGTCTTCAGGGAAGCGTATTAACAGCGCAAAAGATGACGCGGCAGGCCTGCAAATCTCCAATCGTCTGCAATCACAAATGCGTGGTTTGGATGTGGCGGTTCGTAACGCTAATGATGGCATCTCTATCATGCAAACCGCAGAAGGCGCGATGAATGAGGTGACGAACATCATGCAACGTATGCGTGATTTGTCGCTTCAGTCGGCTAATGGCTCAAACAGCCAAGCCGAGCGTACCGCGTTGCAAGAAGAAGTCACCGCGTTAAACGATGAGTTAAACCGCATTGCGGAAACCACATCTTTTGGTGGACGCAAACTGTTGAATGGCGCATTCGGCAAATCGTCTTTTCAAATCGGTGCTGCTTCTGGTGAAGCCGTACAGATTGAGTTGAAATCGATGCGTACTGACGGGTTGGACATGGGGGGCTTTAGTTATGTTGCTCAAGGGCGTGCTGATTCTGATTGGCAGGTAAAAGAGAACGCCAATGATCTGACGATGTCTTTCACCA
>NZ_JAWOQN010000945.1:0-557 GCF_033337395.1 Vibrio sp. YT-19(2023)
TACGCTTGCAAGCACTTTGATGACGATTCGAACAAGCCAGCACGGCACGCAAATAGAAGAAAGACTGCCGTTGCATAATCCATTGGGTTTTGAGCACTTCGTAGGAATATCAAACCGACATAAAGCCTTGATTAATCAGGCCAAGAAGCTTTCTGTTCTGGATCAACCGCTACTAATCGAAGGTGAAACAGGTACTGGCAAAGAAATGCTCGCAAAAGCCTGTCATAGTCGTTCAAGCCGTGCGAGTAAACCATTCCTTGTGTTGAGCTGTGCATCCATGCCAGATGACGTTGCAGAAACCGAGCTGTTTGGTCATGCGCCGGGTTCATTCAATCACGAACAAGGCCACAAAGGTATTTTTGAACAGGCAAATGGTGGTACGGTATTTCTTGATGAAATTGGTGAGATGAGTGCTCATCTGCAAATCAAACTTCTTCGTTTTCTACAAGATGGTAACTTCCGTCGTGTTGGTGCAGAAGATGAAATGCATGTAGATGTTCGCATTATTGCTTCGACAAAACATAACCTTGCTGAGCTTTCTGAAGCGGGTATGTTCC
>NZ_JAWOQN010000946.1:0-557 GCF_033337395.1 Vibrio sp. YT-19(2023)
ACGTTGCTCAATATTGCTATCGATGATCGACTGCAAGTCGTCCACCGAATACAGATAAGCATCGTTCAATTCGCCAACTTGCGCTTCCACATCACGTGGTACAGCAATATCGACTAACAGAATAGGTTGATGACGACGTTGTTTCAGCGCCGTTTCGACCATGCCTTTACCAATAATAGGTAACGGACTCGCTGTTGAGCTAATCACGATGTCCGCTCTTGCGAGGTGGTCTGGGATTTCGTTCAGGCTGATTACTTCTGCACCAAACTGCTCAGCTAACCCTTGAGCACGCTCTTTGGTGCGGTTTGCGACTATCATTTTTGTGCAGCCGTTCGACGCTAAGTGCTTCGCGACCAGTTCGATGGTTTCACCTGCCCCGACGAGTAAGACTGTCGAGTCAGATAACGATTCGAAAATGTGTTTTGCTAATGTACATGCGGCGTAAGCCACCGAAACAGCATTGCCACCGATATCAGTTTCCGTACGAACTCGTTTTGCAACAGAAAACGTTTCTTGGAACAACTTATCAATCGCCGAGCCTACAGCTTTAGGATCAC
>NZ_JAWOQN010000947.1:0-556 GCF_033337395.1 Vibrio sp. YT-19(2023)
TCACAAACCAAAGCGTTTTACGATGTGATTGAATCTGACTCAAGTTATATCCATCGTTTGAGTGGTTTTATTACCAACAACGAATGGGCGATAGGCACGGATTCTGAACAACTACTTGGCAATGCCGCGCGAGAGCTCGCTAGGCTGGTAAAAACTGAAGATGCAGAGACCAAAAAAGTCGTTGTCGACACTTTAGATTCTTTGTTAAAGCGCTCCCCGCTAGGCGGTAAGTCAGACCGAATTTGGGTTGGCATCGCCGAAATGGTTGACGCTTATGCATCAGATTATCTTGAGCAGCTAGGGCTAAGTAACTCAAAATCTGTATTAAAGCAGCGAATAATGACATTCAGTTATGATTGTCGCGGACCCGCGCGAATTCTTGCTCAAGAGATGACAGAAGCTCAAGCAATAACAAGCTGCGAAACATTAAACCTCAAAGAAGATGACTTCCACCAAACTGTTAATACCGGATATAAGCCTGTCGCTGATGATCATAGCGATAGTGTCGATGTTATTGTTTTTAAAACCAAAAGTGACTACTCAACCTACTCCAGCT
>NZ_JAWOQN010000094.1:0-1506 GCF_033337395.1 Vibrio sp. YT-19(2023)
TGAACCTCTGAGCGATGATGAAATGGCTGATTTAACCTTAGCACTGCGCACGCGCCTGCATTATCAGCCAGAAGATTCAACCGGTTGGTTGCTACTCGGTCGTATTGCATTAGCGAACCGCGATGTGACGACAGCCATCGATTCTATGAAAAAGTCGTATGCTCTTGAGCCAAAAGATCCTGACGTTATGTTAGGTTACGCTCAGGCGTTAATGCTTTCTCAAGACGAGATGGACCAAGCAACGGCTCGTTCTTTACTTGGTAAGCTCATGCAACAAGATTACGTGGATTTACGCGTTTTCTCATTGCTCGCATTTGATGCATTTGAACGTAAAGATTACCCCGCAGCAATTAAATACTGGGGCATTATGCAGCAGATGATCGGTCCTGACGATAGCCGATACGAAAGCCTTTCACGCAGTATCGACCATGCACGCAAACAAATGGGTGAAGTGGTTTCTCCGGATAAAAGCGTGGCAGTAACGATTAATGTCGCACCTGAAGCACAACTTGATCCTAACGCGGTATTAATTGTCTCAATTCATCGTGCTGATGGTTCACCAATGCCGGTTGCAGCCGCTCGCTATCCACTTGGTTCGTTCCCACGAACAGTGGTGCTAGATGACGGTAATGCGATGATGCAAGGGCAAAAACTATCATCGTTAGAAAAACTTATCGTGCGTGTACGTGTTGATTCTGATGGCAATGTTGCAACGCGCGACCAAGATTGGCATGGCGAAAGCGATGTGGTTGAATTCGGTCAGCCGGTTGCAGTGACCATCGATAAACAGTATCAATAGTTAGTTGTTGTCTCTGATATATGACACTTAGTCAATGTCGGGCCCATTTAGTGGTATGACTCTAAACTATCAAGTAAAATGACCAAGGCCAGCATTTGCTGGCCTTTGTTTATATACTCAAGTGACTTTTAAAATGTATTTATCGCTAACATTGAGCTTGTTGGTTGTTTCTGCATTTGCTTTTTGGCGTTGGTCATACATTTTTAAATGAGGTTGCTTAAGTATATTAATAGTCGTTATGGAACATAGAATGTATAACAAGGGTAAATCCTACCTAATGTTACTGTTAGCACTTGGTCTTGTTGGCTGTTCGAGTGCGCCTGAGGAGGCAGTAACAAGTGAAGGAGAGACAAATCAAACGACTTCTGATGTGTATGATCCGTTAGAAGGCTTTAACCGCACGATGTGGGAAATCAACTACGAGTACTTAGATCCGTATTTGGTTCGTCCTGTGTCGATCGCGTACGTTGAATACACACCTGTGCCTATTCGTTCCGGTATCGCCAACTTCTTGTCAAACCTTGATGAACCATCAAGCATGGTGAACAACCTTTTGATGGGTAACGGTAGCAAAGCGGTGGATCACTTTAACCGTTTTTGGATTAACTCTACGTTCGGTATTCTCGGTGTATTTGACATCGCAACTGCGGCGGGTATCACCAAGTACGACAATAAAGAGTTCAGCAGTGCTGTTGGTCATTATGGCG
>NZ_JAWOQN010000948.1:0-556 GCF_033337395.1 Vibrio sp. YT-19(2023)
ACCCCATCGTCACCATCTTGCTGATATTCTCCGGAAGTAAAGGCAGGAGCATGCCAAAGCCGCACAGTAACAACGTCCACAATATGGCGCTCAGCCATGCAAAGTAATGGAACTTCGACACGCGTTTCACACGTAATCCCATCATCAATGGCAAAAGCGAACGCACCACCGGAATGAAACGCGCGCAAAACAATGCAACTAAGCCATGTTTACCCAAAAGAACATCGACTTGTTCGAGTCTTTTCTGTGGAACAGCATTCACCCAGCCTTGAACTTTAGGTAGGCGGTTTAGCCATTTTCCTTGCAAGTATGCCGCCCAACTTCCTAAGCCCGCACTCACAATAATCACCAACATGATGGCAATAGGATCAAGCACGCCTACCGCCGCAAGTGTGCCAGACAACACCACTACGCTATCGCACGGAAATGGCGCAGCAGGAATAAAACCACTTTCCAAAAAGATTAATGTCGCCACGACAATATAAATAATCCCTGCACTTCCTGGCGCCATAAGTGCAGAAAAGTCTTGATGCCAAAAGGCAAGCAAGACGCCCAT
>NZ_JAWOQN010000949.1:0-556 GCF_033337395.1 Vibrio sp. YT-19(2023)
TATTCGTCTACCCTGAACTGGGACGATCCTGTTGCTTTGTTTCTAGGGGGCGTTTTACTTCTAGCTGAGACGTATTCTTGGATTGTGCTGATGCTTGGCTATTTCCAAAATATCTGGCCATTGAATCGCAAACCAGTATCGATGCCACCGGATCAGTCAACTTGGCCAACCATTGACTTGATGATCCCTACTTACAACGAAGATCTCGATGTCGTGAAAGCGACGGTTTATGCCTCGTTAGGTGTCGATTGGCCGAAAGACAAACTCAACATCCACATTCTGGATGACGGCAAGCGTGATAGCTTCCGAGATTTCGCCAAAAGTGTAGGGGTGAACTACATCCGCCGCCCAACGAATGAACATGCGAAAGCCGGTAACATTAACTATGCGTTGAAGCAGACCAGCGGTGAGTTTGTTGCGATTTTTGACTGTGACCATATTCCTACACGAGCATTCTTTCAGCTCACAATGGGGATGTTCCTGAAAGATCCAAAGTTGGCGCTTATTCAGACGCCGCACCATTTCTTCTCTCCGGATCCTTTTGAGCGTAACTTAT
>NZ_JAWOQN010000950.1:0-556 GCF_033337395.1 Vibrio sp. YT-19(2023)
TCGCCGTTCGATTCGCACCGGCGGGCGGCCATTACGATGGCTTGGGTCTCAGGCTACTCTTGTGGTGTTGTGAACTCACCGTACAAATCGAGGCGTCGATGGCGCAAGTTCGTTACCGAGCCTTCGGTGTTGACCTGTTTCAGCTTGGTTAAGTCAACATCGGCAAAGATGATCATTTCCGTATTCGCACTGGCTTCCGTCAATGTGGCGTCGTGGGGGAAATAAATGTCTGAAGGTGAGAACACCGCTGATTGAGCATATTGAATGTCCACGTTATCCACGCGCGGTAAGTTGCCGACACTGCCGCCAATCGCTACATAACACTCGTTTTCGATCGCGCGAGATTGAGAACAGATCCGCACACGTTGATAGCCGTTTTTGGTATCGGTCCAGAATGGCACAAAGATAATTTGCGCGCCTTGTTCGGCGAGCATACGACCCAGCTCAGGGAACTCGCTGTCGTAACAAATCAGAATGCCGACGTTACCAGCATCGGTTTCGAACACTTGTACATTATCGCCGCCATCAATTACCCAGTCTTTTTGTTCGTGTGGCG
>NZ_JAWOQN010000951.1:0-556 GCF_033337395.1 Vibrio sp. YT-19(2023)
TGCTGATTGATTGTCCGCCTAGCCTCGGCAGAAAGCTGGTGGCAGCGTTGGTGATGTCTACCCATGTGGCATGTCCAGTAAAGCTCTCTGGCTTCGCTGTGGACGGCGTAGAAGGTCTCCTGAACACGATTATTGGTGTGCGCGAGGCGTACAACCAAGATTTGGAGATCCTGGGCATCGTGATCAACGACATGGACCGCTCTGTCAATCACGACAAAGCCCTCAAGTCGCTGGAGAACACAGTTCCGGATCTGTTGTTTGAGAACAAAATTATGCACCGGCCTCCGCTCGATACGGCGACGACTGATGGCATCCCTGTCTGGGAGCTTCGCTATGGACATGTCGCGGCCAAAGAAGTTGAGGCGGTGTTGGAAGAACTATTAGAGAAGGTGGGCTAAGCGATGGCATTGAACAATTTAAAAGGCCTGTCCGAACTTGCTAAAGCCGCCAAAGGCAAGAAAGGCAAAGAGGTTCTTACCGTACCTGTTGACGACGTTGTATCCAAGGTCCAGGTTCGTAAGCGCTTCCGTAACATTGAAGAGCTGGCGGCAACCTT
>NZ_JAWOQN010000952.1:0-556 GCF_033337395.1 Vibrio sp. YT-19(2023)
TAGTAAACACCGCTAAAGGTTACATGGATCATGAGAAGGAAACGTTTGAACGCGTTATCCAAGCACCTAACCAAGCGATAGCAGGTTTAAAAGCCGCCAGTGATGCACCAGATAGTGATGCTGCAATTAGCCAGCTTAGCCAAGCAGAAGGCGTGTTACAAAGCGCTCTCGGCAAACTGAACGTTGTGGTAGAAGCCTCCCCTGAATTGAAAGCAAACGAGACGATGAGCCAACTCCAAGAAGAGCTAACCAGTACCGAAAACAAAGTCGCGTTTGCCCGCCAAGCATTTAATGATGCCGTGACCAGCTACAACACTTACAAGCAAACATTCCCACCCGTTATCTTCGCGAACACATTTGGTTTCCAAGACGGTAAGTTACTTGAGTTTGCAGACACAGAAGCAATCCAAGCAGCGCCGAAGGTTGCGTTCTAATGGACTTTTTTCATCATCAAGACAATGCGCGCCAGCGAACTGGACTTTTGGTGATGCTATTCACTTTGGCCGTTTTAGCCATCACAGGGCTAGTGAGTGTCATTTCGATTGGCATCTACTTT
>NZ_JAWOQN010000953.1:0-555 GCF_033337395.1 Vibrio sp. YT-19(2023)
CGTTAGCAGATAGTTCACCAATTCGCTGTACTCGGCATAGCTACGGACTTCATTAGGAATAACGATGTACTTGTTATTCACAACGACGCCAGGAACGCCGGTCAGAGTACTCTCTTTGAACTGCTTATCGAAACGCTTTTGCATCGAACTAACCGCAAAGCTGTTGTACGCCGCGTCAAATTTGTTGCCATCGACACCGTTGTCCGTGAAGACTTTCTTTAACTCGTCTTCGTTTTTCGGTGCTTGGCGCTTTTGATGAATTTGCGCGAACATCGCAGGCACCATTTTGTCTTCAACACCTAGCGATACCATGGTTGCGTAAGATTTTGCCATTGGCACTGCCATGTCTGCGCCCATAAACGCCACGTGCACTTTTTCAAAGCGTGCTTCTTTTGGCAAAGCCGGTTTTAAGTTTTCAATCACAGATTCAAACTTATAACAGTGTGGGCAGTAAAACGAAAAAAACTCTGTAACGGTTGGTTTAGTCGCTTTCTCAACGTCCAACACTTTGTAGTGTTTACCTTCTTCAAATTGAGCAGCGTGAGCGCTGAAAGC
>NZ_JAWOQN010000954.1:0-555 GCF_033337395.1 Vibrio sp. YT-19(2023)
TCTTACGATACAAACATTTACGATAAAGACGACTACCGTTCTGTCCGCAATTTCTCGTGGGGAGGCGATCTCGTTTATTCCTTTTCGAGCGACACAAAAGCCTATTTTTCTACGGGTGGCTATCGTGCCCTAGAAGATGAAGTCGGCACCTACGCGACAGATTCGGTGTTGGGCTTGCAATACACGAACCTATATCGCTTTGGAGATACAGGGAAAATCGGCGTTGCGGGTCAGCTCACCATTCCAACTTCAGAAACATCTCGTAAAGATGAACTGCACACCGCGGTTCGTTTAGATGTGCCGATCTCTTTTTCAGCTTGGAGCGTCGATTTTTCGGTTTCGCCAAGACTGAGAAAAAATTTCCACGAATACAAAACCATGGGTGGACGCTCGCTGACTGAGTGGACTTACTCGTTGTTTGCTGTTGCGGAAAAGTCGTGGGAATCGTTCGCAGTGGGGATCACGGCGTTAGGTGGTAACAGCATCAGTTATCAAGGTACGCGCAGAAGCAGTTGGCAGTATGAAGGGGCGTTGTACGGCACATACGAGTTTGAT
>NZ_JAWOQN010000955.1:0-555 GCF_033337395.1 Vibrio sp. YT-19(2023)
ACTATGTGTTGACGTCGCAATCAAAGACCATGAGCGACCCATCTGAGCTGTATCTGCGAGCAGCAAGCATGTTGATTGATGATATGGCGATCATTCCAGTTTACCGTCCCGGCAACGATCAATACCTGATCAAGCCTTATGTCGGTGGCTACGAGCGCACTAACCCCGAGTCCTCGTACTACCGCAAGAATGTCTATGTGAAAGTCCACTAAAGGCATGTTTCGGCCTGTGTCGATAAGGTAACTAGCACTGACATTGCCAATACATGGCATACCTTCTCGAACCTCTCTTTCCTCGGTAATGAGCACAGGCCAATTTTTTTCACCTTTTATTCGACGCGGCAGGATGTGGCGTCGTTTTACCAAAGGATGATGGATCATGATTTGGTACATTCTGAGACGGCTAGCCATCGCCGTTCCAACCTTACTGTTTATTGCGTTGGTTTCTTTCTGGTTGATGCACATCGCGCCGGGTGGCCCGTTTGATATGGAACGCCCAATGCCAGAAATCGTGCGCGCCAACATCGAAGCAAAATTCCACCTTGATGAACCGTTT
>NZ_JAWOQN010000956.1:0-555 GCF_033337395.1 Vibrio sp. YT-19(2023)
TTTCGGCAAGCAGTTTATGAGCTTCATCGTGTGTCGACACCGACTCTTTATATATATAACGAACTTGTTCAGGATCATTGTATGGCATTCCATAGAAAGCCACATGACCAGCGGCTTTCGATTCAATCACAACTGGCGTTAACATATCTTCAAAGTTGCTGATGATATGCAATCCCGAACGTTTCATTCGCTCAGAACCAAAACCCAAACGCTCTGCGCCATCGTGATTGCCTGAAATCAATATCATAGGAGTATTGAGCTCACCACAGATTCGCTTTACGACTCGATTAAGCAACTCGATAGCAATCGTTGGTGGAACGGAGCGATCATAGACATCTCCGGCAACGATTACAGCATCAACCGGATTGTTTTCAATATATTGGATAAGTTGCTCAAGAACTGCCTGCTGATCTTCAAGCAAAGAGACATTGTGAAACTGTCGGCCAAGATGCCAATCTGAGGTGTGGATAAACTTCATTCGAATTCACTTTCTGCCACAAACATGGCGTTATCTTATTATCCCGTTAGGATATCGTGACTTCGTAAGCTTTTCAT
>NZ_JAWOQN010000957.1:0-555 GCF_033337395.1 Vibrio sp. YT-19(2023)
AGTTCACACATCAAGAGTGTCACGTTAAACAAACCGAGATTTGTGGCACGGTTTGTCAGTTGTTAAACCTTGACCACGATAAACCTTACACGCAAGCGTTGTTAGCACTATGAGCAGTTCTGTTTTATCACCAAGCGCGAGCCGCACGGCGAAACCAACGACGAGCGTTTGGCTCAAGCGCATCAAACCCGCAATCTGGCTGGTTCCCTTTGTGCTTTTTTTCTACCTATTCCAACTCGCGCCCATGATGTGGGTGCTGTTAAACAGCTTTATCTACGATGGAGAGTTCGCTTTCGATAACTACATCGAAGTACTCGATTCTGCGTTCATGCTGCAAGCATTCGGAAACAGTTTATGGCTGTCCGTTTGGTCGAGCATTTTCGGGCACGCCATTGCGACGCTGTTGGTTTCTTCCTTACGCCGAGTAGACAGTAAGCTAAGAGACGCCGTGATTGCCTTCACCAACATGAGCAGCAACTTTGCAGGCGTACCTCTGTCGTTTGCCGTCATCATCATCTTAGGCACAAACGGGGCAATTACGTTGTTGCTAAAGCA
>NZ_JAWOQN010000095.1:0-1469 GCF_033337395.1 Vibrio sp. YT-19(2023)
GAGAGATGCAGGACAGACGGTAATGACAGTAGCTTACAACAACATTAATGAAAGTAATAATATTATAGTTATAGTTCTGGCTACTGTGGTACAATATGTTGAAAGTATATATTAATATCTGATAGTATACATATGTGACAATAATCATATGTGTATAATAACAGTAGAAGTATGACTAATGATAACAGCAGCAGCAGGAGGCATCTGGCAGGACCACGGCAGCAGCACAACCACACACGTCACGCTGTCCAGGCACCGCTGCGATATGAGTTAATCTGAGAGACAGTGGAGCACAAAGGCTCCGGAGAAGAAGCCGAGTTAGTGACATCCAGAATGGCCGAGTTAGCAAGATGCAGTAATAGGATACGAGAGCGAGAGCGAGAGAGAGAGAAGGAGAGAAGATGCCCGGTGTATTATAAGGGGTCCTCCGGCAGACTAGGCCTAAGTCAGCCTAACTAGGGGCTGGTACAGGGCAAGCCTGAGCCAGCCCTAACTATAAGCTTTATCAAAGAGGAAAGTCTTAAGTCTAGTCTTAAATGTGGAGACGGTGTCTGCCTCCCGGACCGTAACAGGAAGATGATTCCACAGGAGAGGAGCCTGATAGCTGAAGGCTCTGGCTCCTGATCTACTTTTGGAGACTTTAGGGACCACGAGTAACCCTGCGTTCTCAGAGCGCAGTGTTCTGGTGGGATAATATGGCACTATGAGCTCTCTAAGATATGACAGAGCTTGACCATTTAGAGCTTTATAAGTTAACAGTAGGATTTTAAATTCAATTCTGGATTTTACAGGGAGCCAGTGCAGAGAAGCTAAAACAGGAGAAATATGATCTTGTTTCTTAGTTCCTGTTAGTACACGTGCTGCTGCATTCTGAATTAGCTGGAGAGTTTTTAAGGACTTACTAGAGCTACCTGATAATAGAGAGTTACAGTAATCCAGCCTAGAGGTAACAAAAGCGTGGACCAATTTTTCTGCATCTTTTCGGGTCAGGATAGGCCTAATTTTCGCAATATTACGCAGATGAAAAAATGCAGTCCGTGAGGTTTGTTTTAAATGAGAATTAAAAGACAAATCTTGATCAAATATTACTCCGAGGTTTCTTACGGTAGTGCTAGAGGCCAGAGCAATGCCATCTAGAGAAACTATGTCATCAGATAAAGAGTCTCTGAGTTGTTTGGGGCCAAGAACAATAACTTCAGTTTTGTCTGAATTTAACATCAGGAAATTGGTGCTCATCCAAGTTTTTATGTCTTTAAGGCAGTTATGGAGTTTAGTTAATTGATTACTTTCTTCTGGCTTCATCGATAAATACAACTGAGTATCATCCGCATAACAATGGAAATTTATAGAGTGATTTCTAATGATGTTACCTAAAGGAAGCATATATAGAGTAAATAGGATTGGTCTGAGCGCAGAACCTTGCGGAACACCAAAACAAACTTTAGTACGTAAGAATGATTCATTATGAA
>NZ_JAWOQN010000958.1:0-555 GCF_033337395.1 Vibrio sp. YT-19(2023)
CCTTTACCCAAAAACAACTTCGGCAGACCTTGAAAAGCAGGATCTTGATAGAGGCTGATTACATCATCTATCGAGTCAACAATGGCTAAGTAGGAGCAAGTCTGCTCGATACCAAAAGTGTGAAAAGCCTTGAGGCTTGCGTGTTCTTTAATTTGCATAGTGATTTGCAACGCCAGATAAGATTCTCTTAAACTGGGCACATTCTACCCCAGTTAACTTTTAACCGCAGTGACAATACCTAACTCATTAATCATAGAAGTGTTAAATCCGATCAAACTCCCTTTGATCAAAAAGCTCTATAAAGCCCATTACCCCTCCGGGCGAGCCAAAAAAGATGAACTCATCATCACAGCCAGTCGTGAAGGTGTGATCGTCGCACTACTAAGATTAAAAACCGTAGAGCAATATCGCTTATTAACAGGCATGCTCGTCATCCCAGAAGTTAGAGGCACGAGCGTTGGCCGCACTCTGCTAGAGCATTGCGAGAACAAAGTTTTCGAAGATGGTGATTATTGCTTCGCTTTTAGCTACTTAGAAAAATATTATGCTCAACAT
>NZ_JAWOQN010000959.1:0-555 GCF_033337395.1 Vibrio sp. YT-19(2023)
TTTTAGATTGTCACCGATGAGGTCAAAGGCTTCGTCCCAAGTAATGCGTTTGAACTTACCTTCACCACGTTTACCAACGCGAAGAAGTGGGTATTTCAAACGGTCTGGCGAGTAAACACGGCGACGCATAGAGCGACCACGCAAACAAGCGCGAACTTGGTGATTGTGGTTGTACACATCATCACCCGTGTTATCGGTTTCTACCCATTTGATTTCACCGTCGACCACGTGCATACGAAGCGGACAACGAGAACCACAGTTTACGGTACATGCCGACCAGACAATTTTTTCGTTTGGTTTTGCTGGCGTTTCTTTGGCAACCGCTTTAGTTGCGAACGGGAGAGAAAGCGCGTTTCCTGCTAACGCTAAAGCGCCAAGTGCAGAACCGCCCTTTAAAGCATCACGCCGAGTAATATTAAACTTACCATTTTGACTCATGGTTTTTTCCTAAGTACATTTAAAATTGGGAGTGGCGCTTAATTAATAACAAGTGGGAAAAGAACACTAATTAGAAACAAATAAGATATAGAGATCGTATTTTCAAAATAGGCATGA
>NZ_JAWOQN010000960.1:0-554 GCF_033337395.1 Vibrio sp. YT-19(2023)
TAGCATGTAACAACGACTTGTCATCGAGTGGGATACGGTAAAAATGTGAACGTGCTAAAACTTTGCTTTGAGTTGAATATCAACCGTTTCATGCAGTTCTGAGAACACGATGACGGCTTCACCTTTTTCTAGTTGCGTCTTCACTTGATCGATTTTGTTTTGCAGTGAAATTTCAACCGCGCCATAGTCGGTGCCTTCGCGTAGTACGAACTCACGGATTAGATTTTCCAGTGTTTCTGGCGCGATGTCTTGCCAAGGAATGATCATAAATACCTCAAACTTTTATGATGAAAGGCTAGTTTACTGTGTTCGCGGTTTGGATACAGCTGAAAGGTACTCTGCCGCGACACTTTCGTAGTACGCGGGCAGGGCTTCCTCTAACCAGAACTTTGGTTTTAATGCCGTACCAGTCAGAAAACCAACGTGTCCGCCGTGCTCAAACAGACGGTAATCAATGTTATCTGGCAGAACAAATTTGGGGATCACCTCTTCGGTCATGAACGGGTCGTCTTTGGCGTGGATGATCAAAGTTGGCAAGGTGATCTGCTGTAACT
>NZ_JAWOQN010000961.1:0-553 GCF_033337395.1 Vibrio sp. YT-19(2023)
CAAGAACCATACAGTTGTATCGGTAAGTTAGGCGCGGTTATCTAGTGGCTTTACCTCGTGTACTGATAATAATTGTATAGACAGAACAAAAGCGATGGTGGCTAAATTCGTTTTTAAATAACAGAGCTTTTTAAATGGAAAAGATATCGCGATTAAACTTGATGATATTTTTTGTTTTTACAATCATAGCTTAGCAACTCGTATGTATTTCTAATATCCAAGTACTTTTCATAATGTAGATAGGCAATGATTCTAGCGTCTGTATTAAACATCAATACGTTTAATGCATTTATTGAATCATATAAATCTTTACCATCAACACCTGACTCTTTATAGCAGCTATTTATATAATTGAGTTCTTTGTAGAGTTCGCTAGCAATCAGCGGATTTTCTAACCTATCTTTTGCGAAATCATAACTTAATATACTTGTCGCGTATTGGATATAACGTAACATAAACTCTTTATCAGCTTCTGTTACTTCTAGGTGGTTAACGACTTTATCGACATCATCTCTGATATTGTTTTTATTTAAGTCGATGCCTAATAAAGTGT
>NZ_JAWOQN010000962.1:0-553 GCF_033337395.1 Vibrio sp. YT-19(2023)
TGGACAGTCTTCATACGACGATGGCAGAATTGGAACATCATCGTTGTTATTCAAACCATCCAAAACCGTCTTAATCTGATCAATTTGATTGATGTCTGAACCTTCCCAAGCACTGACCGCGTTACTAATGATATCTCCAATAGACATCCACTGATCGCCAAACCAAATAACGGTAGTTTGGCTTAAACCCTCAGAGGTTGGACGATGTCGAGTGTTAAAGATAAATGCGAGTAGTTGCTGAGCTAGCTGCTCTTTATGCTCGTTAAGGTCCGCGTTGCCATTGCTATCGACCAAGAATTGTGACACTTCGGATTGCCAAGTCCCTGCCATCCAAATAGCAGAATCGCCGCTAAATGCTGCTTCAACTGGCTCTCCACCAGTAAATTTACCGTCAAATGGCTCGTCACCAGCTCCAAAGTAGTTACTTGGAGAGGCGTAAGGGGCTAATCCATTCACATATACTCTGTCGGCTTCAGTTAGTTCACTTAAGCCATTTTTGTTGTGCCAGTAACCTTTGGTGTCAAAGTCTGCAGTGATTTCACAAATGTTATTG
>NZ_JAWOQN010000963.1:0-553 GCF_033337395.1 Vibrio sp. YT-19(2023)
CCAACAGCGAGTTATCGCGATCTTTTTGCTGGCTGCGCTCTGTTGGGTGTTCGAGCCTATTCCGATTTTTGCCACGTCGGTGGTGATCATCGTGCTTGAGTTATTGCTCATTTCGAACAAAGGCATTGTCTTGTTTCGAACACAAGAAGGGCAGCCTCATTTTGGCGAACTACTGCAATATCACGAAATCATGGCTACCTTTGCAAGCCCAATCATCATGCTGTTTTTAGGTGGTTTTTTCTTAGCAATGGCCGCAACCAAATATCGTTTGGATGTGAACCTCGCTAGGGTGTTGCTCAAGCCGTTTGGGCAAAACCCTAAGTTTGTCATGTTAGGCCTGATGCTGATCACCGCAATATTCTCGATGTTTATGTCGAATACCGCGACCACCGCGATGATGTTGTCGATATTAACGCCAGTTATCGCCGTGTTTGGGCCTAAAGACCCGGGGCGAATTGCATTCGCGCTTTGTATTCCTGTTGCTGCGAACATCGGTGGTATTGGGACGCCAATCGGTACGCCACCAAACGCGATTGCTCTGAAATACCTCGTG
>NZ_JAWOQN010000964.1:0-552 GCF_033337395.1 Vibrio sp. YT-19(2023)
CATCGATTGCTTGTTCTTTTGCATGGTATAGCTTTCGAATTGTTTACCATCAAACACGGTGGTGAAATAGTTCTGAGTCTCTTTATGAACCTGAGATGGGTACACCTTTTTGGTGGTCCAGATTTGACGAGCACCATTTGCGCTAACAATCAACGAGTCATCACTGATTTTATAATGGCCCACTTTTTTTAGTGCTCCCTTTTCTGGGCATAAGCGCTTGTTGTTGGAGGCGGCAAAGTACACTTCTTCGTTTTCAAACTGAAACGCTTCGCAATACACCACTTCATACGCGTACGCGATACCGCCAAGGTTTTGTGTGGTTTCGAGGCGATACACAATGTCACCGACCAAAGGATGGTCGGTGTTGTTTTGCTCTTCTTTAACGACTGGCAATTCAAAACGGGTCGTGACCCAGGCGTAATCTTCTTCACCATGATGATTGTCACGAGCTGCCACGGCTAAGTAAGTGGTTTGGTCGATTTCTTCTGGCGCACCTTGTACAACGATTTGGCCTTGGTTGAGCACCTGAAGACCATTGGCGTTTTCTAACCA
>NZ_JAWOQN010000965.1:0-552 GCF_033337395.1 Vibrio sp. YT-19(2023)
CACTTGAGTCGCAGTGCTGTTGAACGCAAAAATACCCATAGCAACCAGTGCTGCAGGCAGTGCAATGCGGATGTTCTCTTTGAACTTGTCCTTCATTTCACAGCCCTGAGAGCGTGTTGCCGCGATGGTGGTGTCAGAGATGATAGAAAGGTTATCACCAAACATCGCGCCGCTGAGCACAACACCAGCGGTTAATGGCAAGCTCATGCCTGCAGATTGAGCAATGCCCAAAGCCACAGGTGCAACGGCAGCGATGGTGCCCATCGAAGTGCCCATCGCTGTCGCAATGAAGGCTGAGATCATGAAAATACCAGGCAAAATCATGCTGGTCGGAATGGCAGATAGACCTAAGTTTACGGTAGCATCGACACCGCCAGAAGCCTTTGCAACGGCAGCAAACGCACCTGCAAGCAAGTAGATCATGCACATTGCGATGATGTCTTGATGACCAACACCACGCATAAAATGTTCGATAGAGCGGTTAAGTTTCTCTTTGCTGAGAAGAAACGCAATGATGATGGCTGGTAATACCGCAATTGGTGCTGGCAGCTG
>NZ_JAWOQN010000966.1:0-552 GCF_033337395.1 Vibrio sp. YT-19(2023)
TCGCGTTTGCGATCGCTTGAATGATCCACCAATCTTCTTTCGCCTCACCCGGCGCTTTCACTGCCGCATTAACGCGCTGCACGCGTCGCTCAGTATTGGTGAAGTGACCGGATTTTTCCGCAAATGAACAAGAAGGCAATACCACATCGGCGTACTGCGCCGTCTCGGTGAGGAAGATGTCTTGCACGACCAAGAAGTCGAGTGCTTCCAACCCTTCAATCACGTGTGCTTGGTTTGGATCACTCAGTACTGGGTTTTCGCCCATGATGTACATCCCGCGAACTTCTCGTTTGCACGCCGCATCGATGATTTCCGTTAGGGTAAGCCCTTGCTCAGAAGGTAAATTCGGCGCATCCCACTCAATCGCGAATTTCTGACGAACAATCGGGTTATACACTTTTTGATATCCCGGATAGCAGTTCGGCAAAGCGCCCATATCACACGCACCTTGTACGTTTGATTGACCGCGCAGTGGGTTAATACCACCCCCCTCAATACCGATGTTTCCACACAACAATTGCAGGTTTGCAATCGAACGAACGTAATCATTCC
>NZ_JAWOQN010000967.1:0-552 GCF_033337395.1 Vibrio sp. YT-19(2023)
ATCCCTTCTCACAGCCAGTTATTTATAGGCAATGTAAGGCATCGTCGTTTTACGCCCGTTAAGCACGAGCTGAATTACTCAATGTTTATGCCAGCGATTGATTTGGATGAAATTGGCGTACTTGAGAAAAAAGTTTGGGGCTTTGGGACTCGCTGGTGGCATTGGGCTCGATTCAAACGCGATGATTACCTCGGTGAAGGGAGTTTGAAAAAAGCGGTGCAAGATAAAGTCGCAGAACTTACGGGCGTACGTTGCAGCGGCAAAGTACTGGCTGTCTGTCATTTGCGTTATCTCGGGCTCTATTTTAGTCCAGTGAATTTTTACTACCTGTATGACCAAAAAGGTGGATGGCAATATCTTCTCGCTGAAGTCAGCAATACACCTTGGAATGAGCGCCATTATTACGCGATAGCGGCTGACCCAAAGGATGAAGATTTTGGTTGGGAGCAAGACAAAGCATTCCACGTGTCACCGTTCAACCCGATAGACCAATTGTACCGCTGGAAAATAAAACCGCTTACAGACAAGTTAAGTATCCATCTTGAATGCCAT
>NZ_JAWOQN010000096.1:0-1469 GCF_033337395.1 Vibrio sp. YT-19(2023)
GGCGGCACCGAAGCCTATCAGGGCCAATCGATTAGCGACATGAACTCGGTGAGCACCTATCAGCAGCAGGGCAATGCCCTACGAGATACGGCGCAAAGTTCACTGGCACTGGCGCAACAAATGAGTCAGTACCAGGTTGACGACCATCAAACGATCGCGTCCATTCAGTCGCACGTGCAAGGCGCCGATGGTGCAATGGAAATCGCTCAGGCCAACGCGGAATTGCTCGCGCAACTGGCGCAGCAGCTCCAGAAATTGCAAACCCTGATGCAAACGCAAATCCAAATGAGCGCCACGCAAATGGCCGCGGACGCCGATACGGTAGAGCGCCAGCGCGTTGCCGAAGAGAAGATGCTCACTCAACCGCTCAATCTGGACCCAACCGATGGCAAAGATTGGTCACAAGAGTGGCAACATCCCAGCATGAAATGGTAAGGAGGTCGCGATGAACCGAGCTTTGCAAGGCATTCGCCATCATTTTTTACAAGCGGGGTTACTTGATTATTTAGAAGACCCTGATTTAACTGAAATCATGCTCAACCCTGACGGTAAGTTATGGATTGAGCGTCAAGGGGAAGCGATGACGCACGTGGGCGAGGTCACGCCCGAGGATGCAACGCGCATTCTTAATGCCGTCAGTGACTATCATCGTCAGACGGTCACGGCCACGCAGCCAATTTTGGAGTGTGAACTGCCTCTTGATGGCAGCCGCTTTGAGGGGCTTATACCGCCTTTGGTGGAAAACCCTAGCTTTGTCATTCGTAAAAAGGCCACGCGCGTGTTTACCTTTGATGACTACATTAAGGCAGGAACGTTAAGCAAAGAAGCCGCTAATGTATTACGTCAGTTGATTGTTGATAAACGCAACATCCTGGTCGCGGGGGGCACTGGCTCAGGAAAAACCACCTTCGGCAATGCCCTGTTGCATCAAATCTCCATGGTGGCACCGGACGAGCGTATGGTCATCATTGAAGACACCAACGAGTTGCAATGCAGCGCGCCTAACCATGTGATTAAGCGCACCAATGACACAGCGAACGTTTCCATGCGCACCTTGCTTCGCACCACACTGCGTTATCGCCCCGACCGCATCATGGTGGGAGAAGTGCGCGGCGGTGAAGCGCTGGATTTACTTAAAGCGTGGAACACGGGCCATCCTGGCGGCATCGCCACCATTCATGCCGATTCAGCGAGACAAGGGCTCGATAGACTGGAGCAATGCGTCAGTGAAGCGACCGCCACACCCAATCGCGCGCTCATCGCCAGTGGCATCCATGCGGTGGTGTTTATGGCGCGAACGCCAGAGGGCAAACGCGTCATTAAAGAGGTGATACAGGTGAACGGCCTCTCTGATACCGGTTACGACACCGCCACCATTTGGGAGGCACCATGAAAAAAGGGCTGATCCTCCTCGCGCTTCTAAGCCATCCCGCCCTTGCTGCTGACAACAATAACGCCCTCGACACCAT
>NZ_JAWOQN010000968.1:0-552 GCF_033337395.1 Vibrio sp. YT-19(2023)
TGAACAAAAGGTATTTTTATGGCGTACTGGATATAGGTTTGTTGAGTAGAGTAGGGAATTGATACTATTTCTATTGGTAATATTCTCACTTACCAACATAATCTTTGGTAATGCATCGCCAGTGGGCCTTAGGTAAGTTATTCAATTAAGAGCACAAAATTGATCCAATCTAGCGCACGCGGATGAAAATCTACGCTAAGTTGACCTTGCGTAACGTAGAAATGAGTTACAATAAACTTTTGTGAAACTGTCTCGGGAGTTAGTCAGTTTTACGCGATTGGACAAGGAGGCTGTATGACCAGATTGTTAGCCATTGCGGTATTGATAGTTGTAGCGTTTGTGCTATTCCGTTATCGAACCAATGAAAAAGTCCAAAAAGCGACCGTCATAACATTGATTGGCGCATTCCTGATTTATACCGCATCCATTGTGATTGCGGAACTGATTCGCTAGCAAGATAGAAGAGTCCTTGGAGTAATATACGGTGACTTCTCAAAAAAATATTGAAGAACAAGATGAAGTGGTTGTCATTGAGGAACGTGACAAACGCAC
>NZ_JAWOQN010000969.1:0-552 GCF_033337395.1 Vibrio sp. YT-19(2023)
GAGACTATGAAGTCGGGCGCGACCGATTACTTGTTGCGTCCGTTTGAAGCGAATCAGCTCATCAATTTGCTAAAGCGTGTTGAAGCTCTTGGCAAACCAATGGCAAACATTGTGGCTGAGTCGTGGCGCAGTAAGCAGGTACTTCAATTGGCGCACCGTGCAGCGTGTACGAACGCGAGTGTGTTGATCACGGGTGAGTCTGGTACGGGTAAAGAGGTGCTGGCTCGATATGTACACGAACACTCTCCTCGCATTAATGGCCCATTTGTTGCAGTGAACTGTGCCGCGATTCCTGAATCGATGCTAGAAGCGGTGCTTTTTGGTCATGTGAAAGGCGCGTTTACTGGCGCGACGAATTCGCAAAGCGGTAAGTTTGAAGAAGCAAACGGCGGCACGATTTTGTTAGATGAAATCGGTGAAATGTCTCCTGCAGTCCAAGCCAAACTTTTGCGTGTACTCCAAGAGCGAGAAGTGAAACGTGTGGGCAGTCACTAAGCCATCAAGCTTGATATTCGAGTCATTGCCGCAACCAACAAAGCTTTACGAGAAGAA
>NZ_JAWOQN010000970.1:0-552 GCF_033337395.1 Vibrio sp. YT-19(2023)
TGATTTTCTCGTAAATTTTACCCCGATTGGTGCAACATTCTGTTGCATAGTAGACCAGACTTTAAGCTATAATGAATGAACGTTCATTCACTGGTAGTAGGATTATGACGGACAACCCTGCTGTAGATAAACGCGATCAAATACTTGCCGCTGCGGAGCAGTTAATTGCAGAGTCTGGCTTTCAAGGGCTTTCTATGCAAAAGCTGGCCAACGAAGCTGGTGTCGCCGCCGGGACGATTTATCGCTATTTCTCAGACAAAGAACATCTATTGGAAGAAGTACGTCTTAACGTAGCCAAACGCATTGCTTCAGCAGTGCAAGCGGGCGTTAATGACGACATGCCATTGAAGGAACGCTATCGAACCATGTGGCTCAACATCTGGAATTTGGCGGGTTCCAACTTAAACGCCATCAGTAATCGAGTTCAATATGATTCGTTACCTTGCACGACAAGAAACAAGACGTGGGAACTTGAGCGAAAAATGTTTGCCCAAGTAGATCGCCTTTTCAACCAGGGCAAAGAAGAAGGGGTTTTTAAGCCTCTCGATAACG
>NZ_JAWOQN010000971.1:0-551 GCF_033337395.1 Vibrio sp. YT-19(2023)
ACTGGGGAGCGGGAGACAAAATTGGCGTAAGACAAAGTACGTCGCTGACCTGGATGATTGCGATGGTGTTTGCCGCGCTGGCCGTTTGTTTATTCGTCTTTTTCCCGCAGCCAATCATGGGCTTGACCACGGATTCCCAAGAGGTGATTGAGCTTGGGTCAAGCTACTTGGTAATTTCATCAGCCAGTATGTTCGCAGTGGCGTGTGTTGCCAGTATGGCGGTGGGATTACGTGCTATGCATCAACCAGGGTTGAGTACTTTCTTTAGCGGCATCGGTATTCTCTCCAACGTGTTTTTAAACTGGGTGTTGATTTTCGGTCACCTAGGCTTTCCTGCCCTTGGTATTACCGGTGCAGCAATTGCAACGGTGATCAGTGGAGCCATTGAAGTTGGTTGTTTATTTGGTTATTTGTGGTTGAAAAAACACATTATCGCCTTTGGTTGGGGCGATATTCGTGCCAGCTTAGTGTTGGACAAAATCACTCGTTTTCTTAGCTTATCTTTTCCCACGACGTTCAACTTTTTCGCTTGGGCTGGGGGGGTGTTTGCT
>NZ_JAWOQN010000972.1:0-551 GCF_033337395.1 Vibrio sp. YT-19(2023)
ATCTGGCAGGTTTTCGTAAGCTAGGGTGACTTGATTGCGTCCTGAGTGCTTTGAATAGTACATCGCTTTATCGGCCTCGATTAGAAGCTCTTTTGCGTTGGATTGTTGTGAATTCAACTCTGCTACACCAATACTAACAGTGGTCGTAATTTCAACGTCATCGACATGACAGATCGTTGCTTGTATAGCTTGGCGGATGCGTTCAGCTACTTCATACGCTTGAATCGCATTCGTATCTGTTAAGATTACTGCGAACTCTTCTCCTCCCAATCGACCTATAAAGTCGCTGCCACGAATGACGCCTTGGCAAACGTGAGCAATGTGAGTGATAACATGATCACCAGAAAAGTGGCCAACGCTATCATTAATATCTTTGAAGTGATCAATATCGATCATCAAGCATGAAAGTGTTTTAGAACGTTTTGTATGTTGAATGATCGCATTATCTAAATTGGAGATAAACGCCCGACGGTTGAGAAGACCAGTAAGTGCATCAGTTTCTGATAATTGTTTAAGGCGTTGTTCTAGCAAATGAGTCTTGGTGATATCAC
>NZ_JAWOQN010000973.1:0-551 GCF_033337395.1 Vibrio sp. YT-19(2023)
AAGCGATTGAGACGTGTGACGGCAATATTCCAAGAGCCGCTGGGTATCTTGATGTCAGTCCGTCAACGATTTACCGCAAACTACAAGCATGGAATGGTAAAGAAGAGCGGCAGAAGGTGTAAGCATGACGATATTGAATCAACAAAAAATAGATGAACTGTCGATGGAAATCGGCAGTGATAACGTGCCTGTTTTGCTCGATATTTTTTTGGGTGAGATGGATACGTACATCGACAACTTGTCGCAGTTAGAAGGTTCAGAGCGCTTAGTGTATTTGAAAGAGATCAGCCATGCGCTAAAAAGCAGTGCTGCGAGTTTCGGAGCCGACAGTTTGTGTGAGTTAGCGATGTCTATCGATAAAAAAGCCAAATCTGGTGAGTTAGTTGAACAGGGTAGTGAGGTTAACACTATGCTTGATCGCTTGAATGAAACACGCGACGCGTATCGCTCTTGGACTCAATAAAGCCTTTACTTTTTAAACACAAAGCCCTTCCATATTGGAAGGGCTTTGTCGTATCAACGTTGGCAGTCTCAAGTGGCTACTTAGCGAG
>NZ_JAWOQN010000974.1:0-550 GCF_033337395.1 Vibrio sp. YT-19(2023)
TCAGCATTAGCTAAAGATGACTCTAAGTGACACGCGCCACAGGCGACTAATGCAGGACTAAAGTATTTACCACTCGCAAGAGAAGGGCGCGTATTTTGTTGGCTAGGTAAGTTGTATTGAGTATTGGTATGGCAGGCCTCACAGTTGTTGACTGCGCCAGGGAAAGGCGCTTCACCGCTATGAGCGGAGCCAAAGGCGTGGAATGAGTGCACGTGGTACTTTAGATCAGCCGCCATTCCAGGATAAAACGCAGAACGTTCAGAGTTATGGCAATTTTTACATTGTTGGAAGTCGGTGGCGGCATGTGGATGCTCACCGAGCTTATGGATAGTCAGCTCTTTGTGACAATCGTTACACGATGAAATGTCCGCGCCCACTGGCAGTTTGTGTTGCTTGTTGATGCCAGACACATCAAACGAGCCGGATGCGTTATTGGCGGCAATGACGAAAGGCGATTTGATAAGATCGATGCCTTCAAACGTGACGCATTCGGCGAGCTCGCCATCTCTACGGTTGGCACAAAGTGGCATGTCGGCGATGTTAACCGTCA
>NZ_JAWOQN010000975.1:0-550 GCF_033337395.1 Vibrio sp. YT-19(2023)
AAACAGAAGTGCAACACATTTACCCAATGGCTGAAGTTATCGCCGCACACCAACAAGTGGAATCGGGGCGAACGAGAGGCAAGGTATTACTTGATATGACATGCTAGACGCATTCAATTCAGCTTTTGAACATTTAGCCCTTTGGTTTTCTGATTCAGCATTGTGGGTGCTTTTTTTAACGGGTTTTCTGAGCGCCACCTTACTGCCTGGTGGCTCTGAAGCTGGGCTGATAGCAACTCTCTCACTCAATCAATATGCGGTTTCTTCTATTCTTTTGGTTGCCACAATAGGTAATACGCTGGGTGGCTTAACCAATTACTGGCTTGGGTTATGGATCCCCAATAAAACCCAAGAAGAAAAACATGGTCATACCGCTTTAAAGTGGCTAGCAAAATATGGCTACTGGGGATTATTTTTCAGTTGGTTACCAATTATTGGTGATCCGTTGTGTCTCGCGGCTGGATGGTTAAGGATGAAATTTCTGCCGTGTGTGATTTTAATATTTTTAGGAAAAGCCGCTCGGTACAGCTTGTTGGCGGCCATTTATCTC
>NZ_JAWOQN010000976.1:0-550 GCF_033337395.1 Vibrio sp. YT-19(2023)
CTTCCTAAATGTCGACAACTTTGTTCTGAAAAACAGCAATGAAGCAAAGAACAAATGGTATTCCAACATCCACCAATACTTTAAACAGCATTACGATTTTTCTAAGTTGTTTTATATGTATGACTTACCGCTTTATCGCCATATTTACTCGCAGCAAGAACGAGAAGCTTTCAAAACCAAGTGGTTAAAAACTCCAGGGACAAAGTCAGCATGAAAAAAGTACTGCATATTACCGAAGCCTTTGGTGGCGGTGTTCAAACCGCACTGTACAGCTATGTACATTCATCTCGACATGAACCGTATGAACACTTTTTGCTTGCTAGAGCGCGTCACAATGATTTAACCAAAGACAGCAATCACGATGTTTTTGCTCAAACGAAATGGGTGGAAGATGGGCTTCTGCAGTTTGTGCGAGACGCCAATCAAACCATCAATGACATAAAACCCAATATTGTGCACTTGCACTCTAGCAAAGCCGGGTTTTTAGGTCGATTTTTGAAACTCAACCACGCCCGCTTGGTGTATACCCCGCACTGCTATGCGTTTGAAC
>NZ_JAWOQN010000977.1:0-550 GCF_033337395.1 Vibrio sp. YT-19(2023)
CCAGCACTTGAGGTTTTACAGCAGGGCACAGCGCAACGATCTTGGAAGCGACTGCTGCTCGTTCTTGTCCCTGTGCTTCCATTGCTCGCGTTGTACGCAAACAACACTTTGGTCTGGATTGTACTTGCGGGTATTGCAGCACTATTTGTCGTGTTGGCCGGATTAAGCATCGCATTGACGAAGTTATTCTCCCGCTTTGCCACCAAACCAGCGATGAAGTTGGCACTGAGCCGAATCAACCGCACGCCTATTACCAGCGGTCTGCAGTTTGGTGCGCTGTCGCTTTCTTTGATGCTCCTTTCCATTATTTGGCTTGTCCGTAGTGACATCCTCGCGGATTGGGAACGGACTTTGCCTGCGGATGCGCCTAATGTATTTGCATTAAACATTGGCGATTATGAACTGGCTAACTACCTAGAAACACTGGATAAAAATGGAGTGACGCGGTCACAAGCATTTCCAATTATTCGAGGACGACTCACAGAGATTAATGGCCAAAACGTTAGAGAGGTTGAATATGAAGGGGAAGGCTCTGACGCAATTCGTCGAG
>NZ_JAWOQN010000097.1:0-1468 GCF_033337395.1 Vibrio sp. YT-19(2023)
AACATGCCAGGCAAATTTGAGATCAAGAAATTTGATCCAGTTGTACGCGAGCACGTTATGTACAAAGAAGCAAAAATCAAATAATTGGTTTTGTCTCTTTGACGATTGGAAAAACCCAACTTTCGAGTTGGGTTTTTTATTATCTGAAATCCTCACTATTCCTTCAAATCCACCTTCACCATGTTTACATGCTGATGCTCTAGTCAATTCCTGTAACCTTTGTTAGTTTGTCACTAGAACTAAGATAGTAGGAACCGTTATGCGTATTAGTCCGACTCGCCGTCGCCGTTGGAACAATATTCTAATATTGGGCATTATCGCGTTTATCGTGATCTTAAATGCACCGATGTGGATCAAAACGTACTTGTTGTCAGAGAACGTTGATCCTTATCCGCATTTACTTCGAACTGATCATTTGGTTAGCGCTATTTATTCCAATAGTCTTGAATTGGAGTTTCGCGATGGGCGATGGCATGCGAATGCAGATGTTCCTCTCCCTCTATCTGAACTTATTGCTCGCTGGCAAGCGCTCGAAGGTACGGAGTTATCTGCGCAGCAATACGACACTCTTAAAGATAAGTTAGGCACACCAGAAACCATCGAAGTCTGGTATCAAGGCGTCGAAGAACCGCAGCGAATTACTCTTTATCGTCTTCATGATTTTTGGTTGTTCAAGAATTGGCAAGACAAGTGGATCGCGATTTCTGTTGAGAGCAATTACATCATGCCTCAGTGAGAGGTGGTCAATAACCTCGTAGGTAAGCAGTGTTGACGCTTGTACTTTTCGATTATGCTAACTGCCTTTCAGTAAGGCTTTGAGTGTTTTAAGGAGAATTAAATGCCTGAATTACGAGAAGTTGAAGTAAGCCGGATGGGTATTAGTCCACATATGGTTGGACAAACGATTAAGGCATTTGTTTTTCGCACACCCAAACTGCGCTGGGATATCCCGCAAGAGCTGAAATTGCTTGAAGGGCAAGTGATTCGAGCCATTCATCGTCGCGCAAAGTATTTGCTCATAGAAACGGATACAGGGACTGCTATTGTGCACCTTGGAATGTCAGGCTCGTTACGTGTGTTGGATGCTGATTTTCCTGCGGCTAAGCACGATCATGTCGATCTCAAACTTACAAATGGTAAAGTGCTGCGTTATAACGACCCTCGACGCTTTGGTGCTTGGCTATGGTGCGCTCCTGGTGAGTCCCATGCGGTACTTGATCATATGGGACCAGAGCCTCTAACTGATGCGTTTAATAGCGAGTACATTGCCGATAAATCGCAAGGCAAGCGTGTCGCGGTAAAGCAGTTCATCATGGACAACAAGGTCGTGGTCGGTGTGGGGAATATTTACGCCAATGAATCTCTGTTTAAATCTCGTATTCTCCCAACCCGACAAGCAGGTCAAGTGACACCCCAAGAGTGGGTGCTGTTAGTGGAAAACATCAAAGCCACGCTAAAAATTGCCATT
>NZ_JAWOQN010000978.1:0-550 GCF_033337395.1 Vibrio sp. YT-19(2023)
TTATACATAGCAGTGAGTTACCTGTATCCAAGCGGTTAAAATGCGTACTGATGTGACTCATTTTTGGGAGAGGAACATAAGAAGAGCAAAGGCACTAAAAGAGGATAATGCGATTTGAATAACCAGTGCTTCAAACCGCACTTATGAACTTATGCAGAGAAAGAAAGACTATCAGTTACTGTTGAATGGTTTTATGACCACAGTTTTCGCAGATCAAGTGACGTTCAAATTCATCCATAGAAGCAAGGAAGGCGCCGAACACTACACTTTTGAGAAAGCCAGCGATGAACTCTTTCTTGTTGCGATTTTTATCGCCTTCATAGCCACTTTTTTTTCTAACTAACACCACGACATGATGCGTTTCTACCCCACATGTAGGGCACATGAGGACTTCTGTCTTGTTCGACATCTTAGACTCCTTGACGAATTATCCCTGTCTGATGACATGATTCTCTTACGCCTGTAAAGCGAGTCATCATGCCATCACTATCGATTCTTACTCTTCTTCGTTGAGACGACGAATCAACTTCGCAGGTGTGCCTCCGTATAG
>NZ_JAWOQN010000979.1:0-550 GCF_033337395.1 Vibrio sp. YT-19(2023)
ATTTGGTGACCACGCGTACTTACAAACACCACTGACGGCTGACCGACAAACCGTTATCCAACAAATCAAGCAAACTGTAATTGGCCTAGTTGGTCAACGAACCGCAATTGGCGATGGTATCGGCTTAGGAACAAAAACCTTTGTCGATAGCGATGCGCCCCAGCGCGTGATGATTTTGCTCAGTGACGGCAGTAACACCGCTGGAGTGTTAGATCCAATCGAAGCGGCTGAGATTGCGAAGAAATACAATGCCACTATTTATACCGTCGGCGTAGGTGCTGGCGAAATGATGGTGAAAGACTTTTTTATGACTCGTAAGGTCGACACCGCAGCCGACCTTGATGAACAAACGCTCACGAAGATTGCAGAAATGACTGGCGGGCAGTACTTCCGTGCGCGAGATGCCGAACAACTTGAAAAGATCTACGACACAATCAACAAACTGGAACCTGTATCAAGCGATATCCAAACTTGGCGGCCTCAGTCCGAATGGTTCCCATACCCATTGAGTGCCGCTTTAGTGCTTTCTATGTTGTTGTTCCTACTAAGG
>NZ_JAWOQN010000980.1:0-550 GCF_033337395.1 Vibrio sp. YT-19(2023)
CTGTGGACAGCCTTCAATCTGTAAGCCATTTGGCGCGTAATCTTTAATTAACTCGGGCGAGAGTTTGCTGTTGAGAATCTTTTCTAACTGTAAATTATTCATTATCACTTCCAATTTCGAGCGAGTACCTCAAAGTGTATATCGAACTATGACACTGATGCTAGCTACCCTATTCTACTTACCAAATTTAGTTACAATAACGAGGCTCGCTGCTTTATCAACATCACTAAGGAATCAGGATGAATCAACTGCAACGTCTTTATCAATGGATCACATCTTCTCCTCCTCTTTTTCAGTTGCTCCCTCCTTTTGCTACATTGGAAGACTTGTCGATTAAACCTCTGGATGAATCTGAAGAGTACCAAGGGAACCCGAGACTGGGTTTTTTGTATCAGCATTTAGGTACCGCTGCACTCGCCAATTCAGAAGAATATGAAATTCTTGCAGAAGAAATTCAACTCAACGATAGCGACGGAAAAACCATTGGTGCGATAGATCTCATACTCAAAAATAGAACATTGGACCAACTAGAACATTGGGAAGTAGCGAT
>NZ_JAWOQN010000981.1:0-549 GCF_033337395.1 Vibrio sp. YT-19(2023)
GGCTTTGAGACCAAATCACCTTCAATCTTAATACGCACTTCGCTTTCGGCAAGTGGTGCAGACATCAAAAAAGCCGTGAGAAACTGACTAGAAATAGAACCATCAATCGACACTGTGCCTGCTTTCAGACCAGTACCGACAATCTTTAGTGGTGGGTAGTTTGTGTTTTCCAGATATTCAATATCTGCTCCCGCCTCTTGCAATGCAGTCACAAGATGACCAATTGGTCGTTCTTTCATACGAGGCTCGCCAGTAAGCACATATTCACCTTGGCCAACACAAAGTGCGGCTGCTAAAGGTCGCATGGCTGTGCCCGCATTGCCCAGAAAGAGCTCGACAGGTTCTGATACTGAGAACGGACGACCAAGGCCTTCAACTACACATTCTGTTTTATCTGCAGATAATGTGTACTTCACGCCTAGTTTAGTGAGTGCGTTTAGCATGTGACGAATGTCGTCACTATCGAGAAGGTTGGTGAGACGAGTCGTCCCCTTTGCTAATGCAGCGAGTAAAAGTGCTCGATTAGAAACACTTTTGGAACCAGGAAGG
>NZ_JAWOQN010000982.1:0-549 GCF_033337395.1 Vibrio sp. YT-19(2023)
AGAAAAGCAGCATCTCTTTTTTGACCAAACTTAGCCATCGCGTAAAAGGAAAAGACATCACGGTTTTCACTCGTCAAATCTCAACGATGCTAGTAACTGGTGTGCCACTAGTACAAGCATTGAAATTGGTCTCTGATAACCACAAAAAGGCGGAAATGAAATCCATTTTGATGAGTGTAACTCGGGCTGTTGAAGCGGGTACGCCGATGTCCAAAGCGATGCGTACCGCCAGCAACCATTTTGACCCGCTATATACCGACCTGATTGCGACAGGAGAACAATCGGGCAACTTAGCCGAAGTGTTCGAACGCTTAGCTACCTACAGGGAAAAAAATGAGCAGCTTAGAGCCAAAGTGATCAAGGCTCTAATATATCCAGCCATGGTTATTCTAGTTGCACTGGGAGTATCGTTTATCATGCTAACCAAGGTCATTCCCGAGTTTGAAAAAATGTTTGTTGGCTTTGGCGCTGAATTGCCATGGTTTACAAGGCAAGTCTTAGATCTTTCCGCTTGGACACAAAACTGGAGCCCATTTATCGCACTTGGCT
>NZ_JAWOQN010000983.1:0-549 GCF_033337395.1 Vibrio sp. YT-19(2023)
GATCAGAAACAAAATCGCAAGTAACATCCGTGAACGCGAAAAGATCAGCAAAGAACTTGAAGCTTACGGCTCAACCATTTGGCCAGGTGAAGAACAACAAACGTTCCAACGCCTAATGCGTCAATGGAAACAGTACTTGGTTACTATGGACCAATACAATGAGTCGATGTTAGCAGGCAACAAAACCGAAGCGCTCGCTGTTCTATCTAACTCTTTAAACGACTTCGAAGCCGTCGATTCTGATCTAAACGAGCTAATCCGCTTGTTGAAAGTCGCAATGGACAGCAACAAAAATCACATCCTTTCTTCAGTGAACGGTTTGAGCAACTCATCCATCGCGAGCAACGTGACCATTCTAGTGATCATGATTGTTATGACGCTTGTTCTAACGCGTTTGATTTGTGGCCCACTACAACTTGTTGTGGAACAAGCAAACTCGATTGCGAAAGGTGACCTTTCTAAAGACATCGATCGTAAATTGATTGGTAACGATGAACTGGGCGAGTTGGCAGATGCAACGACTAAAATGCAAAACGACCTACGCCAAGT
>NZ_JAWOQN010000984.1:0-549 GCF_033337395.1 Vibrio sp. YT-19(2023)
ACAGTTCGGTTCCAGTGACGAAAATCTCCCACGACTTTGAAAAAATCATCGACTCAGACAAAGAACGGATCCTCAATCGTTGGAGTTTGGTCAAAACGGTATATCCCATTTACCTGTTGCCAATTGCCATTTTCATCATGGTTATTGCCACGCTTTACCATATCTTCGCCCTTAAGCGAATGGTGACTCTACGAACCAAACAGCTTACCTTCGCAAATCAGCAATTGCTTGAACTGACGCTGACGGATCCGCTCACCAAACTTTATAATCGCAGGCATTTGATCGAGCGACTGGCAACGCTGAGTTCATTGCAAAAAAACGTAACCGTGATGGTGTTTGATATTGATGACTTTAAATCGATAAACGACAAATACGGCCATTTAATCGGTGACCAAGCGATTGTCGCTGTTGCCGACACGGCAAAATCGCTGACTGACGAACGAATAACCTTAGCGCGAATCGGTGGTGAGGAATTTGCGTTGGTGACTGCCTCTCTATCTGAAAAAGAAGCTGAAACGCTTGCAAAGGCGATTTGCAGCTGTGTTTACG
>NZ_JAWOQN010000985.1:0-549 GCF_033337395.1 Vibrio sp. YT-19(2023)
GAATAGACAGCCAATTGACCATCCATAATGTTGAAGGGCATCCCCTGTTTTTTCGCTGCCGGTGACAGCTTGAGAGTGCCCTTTGCGTCAACCAATGCCGTTGCCCAATGGAAGTCTTCACCACCGATCACCGGCTGTGATTCATCCACGACTTCGACCATGATTGGCATCATTCCAACCCAGCTCCACAGGCTGTTCCCTAATGCGAGGGCTAAAGCCTCGAACGCGGGAAAGACTACCGATTGCCCGAGAATCTGGTGGGCAATAGTGTCCGACAGACCTTGGATGAGTTCCTCTGGTATCCCTTTCACTCGACAATGTTCTGTCGGTGTAAAGATGCGAGACAACTCCGGCTGTTCTGGATGAACAATGAAAGGTTCGGTACTTCTGCATTTTGCATAGTCCTTACCTATGGTGCCGCAAAACTCATCGTCGCCAGTCAGAAGCTGGCGAGAGAACCCCTTGCCAGCAGCTTTGTCTCTCAACTCCTTCTCAGCCAGATAGTCAAATGACTTCCAACGTTCAGAATCGAGCGGAACTGGCTCCAGG
>NZ_JAWOQN010000986.1:0-549 GCF_033337395.1 Vibrio sp. YT-19(2023)
TTTTTTGGATTTCTGACAATTGTCGTAATGGAGTGCAAGGTCTTTCCGTTCGACGTTTTCGTCAGATACGAATCAGAAACGTCCTTGCTCTCTCTTAACTTCATTCTCGCTAAGTTGGTAATTGGGGCACCTTCACTGCGTTCCGTCACGTGCCCGTTTGCGATTTTGATGATTTCCGGCGCTTCGGCATCTAAGCTGTGGAGAACCACTTCAGTGTGTTCACCATACATACGTGCAATGCCATCCACGACGTTTTTCATAGAGTTCAAAATATCGAGATCACTCTTGGTGAGTTTCTTTAGTAGCAATGTTACTTCCCTTAGCAAAAACTGGAGGTTAGGCCGACATAATATCGATAATAGATTTGTCAGTATATGGCATACCGAAACGAACCATTGCGCCAACATTTCTTATCGTTTGCTCAACTTCTTCGCCTACTATACCTTGATTCTTAACACTGTGGTTACCCAGCGCCATCAAATATGAGCGCACCGCCGTTGTCGACGAAGTACACACTTTCATCGCACAAGAGGACTTCGCACCATCGCA
>NZ_JAWOQN010000987.1:0-549 GCF_033337395.1 Vibrio sp. YT-19(2023)
TACAAAATGGGAATTATCATGGAACAAAATATAAGCAACTACCAGAGTCTATTTCAGTTGCTGACGGTGATATACCTAGTCGCTGAATGGGTAAGTCTTGAAAAAATAGGCTCCTACTATCAAACTTTATCCTTTTGAGTCTGTTACAATTTCCCTTGAAGTACACAACTCCATGATGGGGTGAGGCATGTCATATCGGTGCTTTATACAACTTAGCGATTTAACCAGCGCATAGCTCACGTAAGATCTGCTTCTGTAAAGTTAGTTTTAAATGTGAAAGCAAAGGGTGTATCTCCGTTATCGCGCAAATGTTGAAGGCGGAATAAAGCTTCTTGTGGTGTTGGTATATGGCCATCTTCAACCCACCATAGAACATAGCTATCTTCTGTTAATCGATGAAACCATTCGCTTTTTCTGCGCATGAAATCTCTATGGTCAGTACGGAACATAAAGTTTTTGAGTGCGTCAGTACTTTCCCAGACAGACATGTTTACAATCATGTTTGGGTCTTCAAACAATTTAATGCTGGTGGCATCACCGGAGTCGTCT
>NZ_JAWOQN010000098.1:0-1458 GCF_033337395.1 Vibrio sp. YT-19(2023)
TCCATCTTGGCAGACTTAGAAGCTGCGGTAAAAGCAGGACACCAAATACTCGAACAAGGTGGAGAAGCGCTTGATGCGGTGGTCGCTGCGGTAAAAGTACTGGAAGACTCTCCCAACTTTAATGCGGGTAAAGGCTCGGTTCTTACTCACAACGAAATGGTAGAAATGGATGCCTCTGTGATGGATGGTCGCAACCTTGCCGCAGGTGCTGTCGCGGGCGTTAGACACATTAAAAACCCGATCGAGTTGGCTCGGGATGTGATGCTTCGCAGCAACCATGTGTTGTTGGTTGGTGAAGGCGCTGAGAAGTTTGCTTTTGAACAAGGCCAACAATACACCGAACCAGATTACTTCTTAACAGCTCGCCGTTATGAACAGCTGCTCTCAATGCGTGAGAAAGGTTTGTTTGCGTTATCTGAGTCTCGTTACCCGGATGATCGTAAACACGGCACCGTAGGCGCAGTGGCGTTAGACCAGCAAGGCAACTTAGCTGCGGCGACCAGTACGGGTGGGGTAACCAATAAGCAATATGGTCGTGTTGGAGATTCTGCACTGATAGGTTGTGGCACGGTGGCTGAGAATGGCGTGGTGGCAGTTTCAACTACGGGTGTTGGTGAGTTCTTTATTCGTAAACGTGTTGCGGAAGATGTAGCAGCACGCATGCGCTATTTGCAAGAGGACGTACATACCGCGTGTGAAGCCATTATTCAGGGAGATCTCAAAACCATGGGCGGAGAAGGTGGCCTGATTGCCATTGATGCGAATGGGGAGTTGCATTTCGCTATGAACAGTATGGGTATGTATCGTGCGGGTATCAATACTCGTGGTGAGTTGAGTATGAAAATCTACGCTAACGACTAACCGTTCGATCATTTCACGACGAGCAACCGTGCAATTACAACAAAGCCCAGCATAAGTCTGGGCTTTGTTTTGTCTTTCGCGTATTGATCAGTAATGCGGCGGCGGTGGCTCGTTGGCTGGATCTTCCATATTCGAAGAATCCATATTTTTCACTTTGCCTACTACGTACTTCATTTGATCTTGCATCTTCGTGATCTGCAATTGTTGTTGTGACAATGCACTGTTCAGATCTTCGATGGTTTGTTCTTGGAACGCCACCTGACACTCTAAGTCGTTGATGCGTGCTTCCAATTGCTCAATGAGTTTTTCTGTCATGACCCGTTCTCTAGTTGCCAAGCTTGGGCGATGCCCGCCGATGTGGCAGTAATTACACGTTGCTTAGAATCAAAGGCAGCATCATACACGACCGCGCGAGGAGGGCGAGTATCTTTTTTCGGCTCGACTTCAAATCCGTCAATGCGCTTTCCGCTCTGCGTATCCCAAATCGAGACGCGGCCTGAAGGTGTTCCCGTCACCAGTTGAGAACCATCATCAGAAAAACGCGCGGTAGAGAAAATCAGCTGGCGCGACCAACTGCTGAGTTGCGAAACCTTTTGA
>NZ_JAWOQN010000988.1:0-548 GCF_033337395.1 Vibrio sp. YT-19(2023)
TAAAGCGCGCGTCTTGGTCTTCTGCATCGTTAAGCTCTGAGAAGCCGTTTGCTACTTCACGGCCACCGATGAAGAACTCAAAGCGGTCTGTGAAGAATGGGTTGTCATCGCTACGACGTGCCAGTGGAGAAATATCCGCTGGGTAGCCAGTGATGAACGTAGGCTGCATTAGTTTAGGTTCTGCAGTTTCACCGAAGATCTCTTCAAGAAGCTGACCACAAGTCCAGAAAGGTTCTACTTCAACGTGAACAGATTTCGCGATAGAAACCATTAGTTCGCGGTTTTGTAGATCTTCTTCCGTTAGCGCTTGGATTTGAGCGTGGTCTGGGTTGTAGTGTTTGATTGCTTCAAACATGCTCATGCGAGCGTACTTACCGCCAAACTCAACAGTATCTTCACCGTAAGGCATTGATGTTGAACCTAGAACTTCTAGTGCTACAGAGCTTAGTAGTTCTTCAGTGAAGTCCATTAGATCTTTGTAATCCGCGTACGCCATGTAGAATTCCATCATTGTGAATTCTGGGTTGTGACGTGGAGAAAGACCTTCG
>NZ_JAWOQN010000989.1:0-548 GCF_033337395.1 Vibrio sp. YT-19(2023)
TATTAATGGTATTTATCTTGAACAAGAGCAGAAGATAACGCCGCTTTCTGAGCATATTAGCGATGGTTATTGGTTGGATGAAGAGGGCCGGAATCCAATTCTTGTATCGCAAAAGACGGCGAAAAGATTGAAGCTACGGGTCGGTTCAAAAGTCATTCTGACGCTTTCCGATATCAATGGGGATGTCTCTGGCGCTGCGTTTAGAGTGAAAGGCATCTTCAAAACACCGTCCACGACCTTTGATGACGGCAACGTGTACGTCCGTAAAGCTGACCTAGAGAAAATTGCAGGGATAGCAGGGGCGCATGAAATCGCCATTTTGCTCAACGCCAATGATGACGACGTGTTGCAAAATATCGTGTCGTTTACCCGAACCTTGACCGACGATGGTTCAGGAAAGCCGTTAACGGTAAGAACATGGCTAGAAATTCAACCCCTGCTTTCGACTATGATGAGCTCGATGGATATCTCCAACCAAGTCATGCTGGTGGTGTTCGTGTTGGCTATGACGCTTGGCATCGTCAATATCATGCTTATGTCGGTGTTTG
>NZ_JAWOQN010000990.1:0-548 GCF_033337395.1 Vibrio sp. YT-19(2023)
TTGTGGAACCTCTGCTTACGCTATAACGCCCACAACAGCAGAAAGATACCTCAAACAGATCGATGGTTTTTTCGAACCGGTTGATGACTTCATGGATAATGAGTGGCGAACAAATCAAACCATTTACAGTTACTTTCCTCCTTTAGTATCACGCAGCAATACGGCTTCGACTATAGGTAAGAGAAAAGTTAAATCAAATATAAGCTGGATAAACAAAATATATATCGAATGGTATAGGGTTTTCAAACAATGGAAACAAAAAGAATACAATCAACGAGCCAAATAATTTCAATATATACATTTTTCCACTTTAACATTTTACTCGTTATGGAACGGTTATGAGAAAAAAAACCATCATATCTATCATGCCACACTTAAAAGGCGGTGGTGTTGAAAAAGTAGTGTGCCAATTAAGCGATGGCTTGAGTCAATATGATGACTGTGATGTACATATCATTACAATCAAACCGTACGAAAGCCTTATACCAATTTCAAATAGTGTTAAGATACACCATGTAGACACAACTATTAGAAACTCTTTAAACCTT
>NZ_JAWOQN010000991.1:0-547 GCF_033337395.1 Vibrio sp. YT-19(2023)
ACTCTGCCAATGCCATCCTGCGGATATACTGCATCCGTCATCTCATAACGACGGTACTCCACCGTACCCAGCTTCACTTTTTCGTGTGTCACGCCGCTCATTTGCTCTTCGTGATCCAACGTTTTCCAAAGCGCCTCTGGATTCTCGATTGGCAGTTTGTAAACTGGCACCATACCGAGCGTGTAAAGCACTGGGTTGATCTCATCGCCTGTACCTAAGTACGCTTTCAAAGTTTCTGGCGACGCAGCACTTTTTAAGTATCCGTCAAACAGATCGATCGCAAACTGCTCTTTTGGTGACAGCTGCTCACCAACAAACATATCAGACATGGTCATTTGATTGGCAGAGCCAAACGCGTTCACATATTCGTAGTGTTTGAAAGGTTCTGTTTGGAAAGTAACTACGAGCGAATCGGCTGGGATTTGCGCCAATAGTGAGCTTGAACCGCTCTGAGGAAGGTTATTTTGGTACAGGTACCCAACGGCCCCCGCTGCTGCGACCACTGCTGTAGCCAATAATAGTTTTTTCACGACCAACTCCGTTGTTA
>NZ_JAWOQN010000992.1:0-547 GCF_033337395.1 Vibrio sp. YT-19(2023)
CGTCATCCTAATGCTGCTGTTTACTGCAGTTATCAGTCTGATTCTCGGTATGGGTCTGCCTACCACAGCAAACTACATTGTAGTATCAACGCTAATGGCGCCAGTTATCGTAACGCTCGGTGCAGCGCACGGTCTTATCATTCCACTGATTGCAGTGCACTTGTTCGTGTTCTATTTCGGTATTCTCGCCGATGATACACCACCGGTCGGTCTGGCTGCCTTTGCCGCTGCAGCAATCGCGAAGTCCGATCCAATTCGTACCGGTATCCAAGGCTTTACCTACGATATTAGAACCGCCATTCTGCCATTCATGTTTGTTTTCAATACCCAATTATTGTTGATGGGTATCGATTCTTGGTGGCATTTAGCACTCACGGTAATCTCTTCCATCATTGCGATGCTGATCTTCTCTGCCGCTACGCAGGGATGGTGGCTGACTCGTAACAAGTGGTGGGAAACAGTCCTATTATTAGTATTAACTTTCTCATTCTTCCGACCTGGTTTTTGGTGGGACATGTTATACCCAGCGAAAGTTCTTTCTCCTGGG
>NZ_JAWOQN010000993.1:0-547 GCF_033337395.1 Vibrio sp. YT-19(2023)
TGTAGACCTGCTTGCAAAATCGCCACGGACTTGGTGAGTTCCGCAACACGATTTTGCGTTACATTAATGATATGTAAGGTACTTTTGAACTTCTTTGCCACTCGATTGAGTGGCTGAGCAAGGTGCGCACTGGCATTTGCATTATCGACGAAAAAGGTGATTTGGTATTCGTTCATCTGCAAATTTAGTCGCGGCAGTGGACGAGGAATACTTTGTCGACGTTCAGCAAAACCTCTTCAATGGGGATTTGAATTTTGCGCGTCCCTTCGAATCGGCCAGGTTGTTCTATCTCAATATCCGACACGATCAAAACCCGATCCGCTTGAGCGATATCGTGCGGAGTGAGCTGATTCTCTATCCCCATCGCACCTTGCGTTTCTACTTTAATTTGCACGTTATGTTTTGGCGCAGCTTTCATTAGTGCATCTGCCGCCATATAAGTATGAGCGATGCCTGTAGGGCATGCTGTCACCGCTACGATTTTCATGTTCTATCCATTTTATTTTTTGTGGATATTAGCACAGCCACCGCAGATTGAATTGATTTG
>NZ_JAWOQN010000994.1:0-547 GCF_033337395.1 Vibrio sp. YT-19(2023)
TGCACACCAACGATGCGGTCGACAGCGCACTGCGTATGATCGACATGGGGGCGCCAGGCTATCTCGTTGCCAGTGCCGTGCGTGCCGTTGTGGCTCAGCGATTGGTTCGCCGTGTTTGTCCAGATTGTAAAACCCAAGATCATCTCGATGAGTCGCGTCAACAATGGTTAGCAGGGCGTTTTCCAAATCAAGTTGGGGTGACTTTCCATAAAGGGGCTGGTTGTCAAAACTGTAACTTGACGGGGTATCGAGGTCGAATCGGTGTGTTTGAAATGCTTGAGCTGGAGCATGAGATGATGGACAAGCTGCGTGCGAATGATGCGGTTGGCTTTGCACAAGCGGCTCGACGTTCAGAAAACTACAAACCGCTTCTTGCCTCAGCAATGGAGCTTGCACTGCAAGGTGCTGTGAGCCTGGATGAAGTGATGACCCTCGGCGAGGGTGACGCTTCGGGTAAAACTGATCCCATTTTCATGGAGGTAAGTGAATGCCAACTTTTCGTTATCAAGGCCGCACATTAGACGGCTCATCAAACAGTGGCAAAGTC
>NZ_JAWOQN010000995.1:0-547 GCF_033337395.1 Vibrio sp. YT-19(2023)
TTTCCACTGTCAGAAACCACAACTTTACCTAGCGGCTGAACTTTTCGCGCACGATCGACAAACTGCATCACCATTTGAGCTTCTTGCGCTCGAATCCTCGCTTCACCATCAGAAGAAGCGGGAGCAGTAAACACACTTCTTTCTAGACGATGCAGCGACTCTTCTAAGCGCTCTTTTTGCTGCTCAGCAACACTCTTGCGAAGAATATACACTGAGCGAAAATCAGCTAGTTCAGGTTCAACTTCAATATTGTTAAGTAAATCATGTAAGCGTGTTTTCTTCTTAACGGCATAGTAAGAAGGACCTAAGTAACTACCAGCGACTTCAATATCAAACACTTGAGCATGTAGATCATCGGTAAAAAGCAACTTATCCCCATCTTGTAGTACGAAGTTTCGGTAATCATCATAATATAAATACAATGAAAATGGGCCTGATACACGGTTACCTACAATACCTACGTGGCTAGTCTTTGGACGAGGTTGTGCATATTTTGCCAACTCCTCACCACTGGATGACTCTGTCGCAAACTCAAACAAAAACGGAT
>NZ_JAWOQN010000996.1:0-547 GCF_033337395.1 Vibrio sp. YT-19(2023)
ACCTCTCTGCCCTGCCATGTGCAAAAATGAGGAAAGCCTGCAGTGCAGAGAGCAAACCTCCCTGCCCTTCCATGCGCCTACATGGAAAGCCCAAGGAAAGCAGCAGCAAAGACCCCTGGGAACTGAACAGAGCAGCATCAATGACAAACAGAAATGACATTGATAAGTCAGACACAGCATGAAAAGGAGGAGCTGGGGTGGAGATGGGTTGCAAAACGCCTTGCAGAGGACGCAGCAACAGTAGGCAGCCAGAGCAGTTTAAATAGAGTGCCCTGAACGAGATTTGCCAATTGGTTCGCATAGAAAGGAATCATGTGATCTATCAGCTGACTCCTTTCCATCAATCAGCTGCTCCATCAGTTGATTGGCTGTTTGAGATCAGCTGATGTAGCTGGGATGTGAGCTGAGCTTGAAACCGTGACCTGCCTGAACTAACGCTATGCTCACTTTTCTGTAATAATAAATTTTAAATTAAACTAAACTTAAAATGTGTTTTAAAAAAGGGGTGTATGCTTATGTACATGTACATTTTTGTCATTTTTATCAG
>NZ_JAWOQN010000997.1:0-547 GCF_033337395.1 Vibrio sp. YT-19(2023)
TTCTTCGCTGGACGCTCATCAGGAGAAAAACAAAAAGCCTACCGCCCTCGTTTTACTCGGTTGGTCAAATCGCTTCTTGCCACAAAACAAGTTTGTGTCTTTCAGCGATTTCGCATCGTTTTACTTGTCAGATTGCATGATGTTAAAAACGCACTCAGAAGCTCGCAAAACCGTTCTAAACTTTCAGCGTAGATTTGGGTGTTTTATAGGGTGTTCGTGTCTTAAAATCGTTTTGAGGGGCTTTAATGGGGGTGAACGGGCGGTTATCGCTAACTAACTCGCCCGTTTAACATAAAAGGAATAATGACTACCTAGTTTTTGTGTCGATACCGGTATTTTTCCCCTTCGGTGTTTGGAATGTCGAGTGCTTTGTTTGTGTTGTAGTATACATTTCAGTGAAGGGGTTAAATCGATTTATATCTTTGATTTGAATACAAAAAAAGCCCACTCGGAAGTGGGCTTTTTTTGTATTCGTCGTATGTCTACAGGGGGAGGCATAAGCCAGCATGTCCCGTAGCTAGTGGTTAAACTATAAAAGGAGTTGACG
>NZ_JAWOQN010000099.1:0-1449 GCF_033337395.1 Vibrio sp. YT-19(2023)
CTTCCCTTCCGAGTACATAGAAGCTTATGGCTCGGCGACAATAGCGAGTGTTTGGGCTCATACCGACGAATACGCTTTGGATTATTACCACTACCAATTAGAAATTGGAGCTAAGTGGCAAGTCAGTTCTCAATGGCAATGGGAACTCAATTATCGCTGGGTATTTGCCGCAGATAATCATCTGGATGGCTTAACAGAAAGCTTTCATGACCTATTTGGAATTGGACAAAACGGGCGAGATAAAGTTGATAAAAACCGCTTTTACATCTCAATGCCGCAATATGATGTGTTGGAAGACGGCTTCGAAGGCCAAACCATCGCGAACAACCTCTCGACGTACGTTCAATACCAAATATTGCAAAATGAACGTCATGGTCTTTCGCTAGGAGGAAGCCTCTATTATAACAAAGTCGCGCACGGTACCTTTAAAGGCAGTAACTTTGAGCAAGGCGTGCAACTCAATTACTCTTATCTGTACGGAGCACACGCTTTCTATTCAATGTTCGGGATGACTTTTCGTTCTGACGATCGTGCTCTTCTCGATTTACCTTACCGCCACAACACCGCTGCAATGGCGGGTGGATATCGTTATGCACCTTGGGAAAACCACCACTTTATTGTTGAATACCACTGGTATCAAGGTTCCACTGAGGGGCCAACAGAATTTGCCGATGCGTCAAATGAAATTGTGATGGGATATCGCTATCTCATGGGCAACTCCGCCCTTGAAATCATGGCGATAGAGAATGCAAGAAATATGGATAACAGTACCGATATCGCATTCACGATTGGATATCGGTACCTGTTTTCATCTAACTCGGAAAGCGAGTTTTTATAGACCCAATGTTGGTGCCACTGCGGCTGCCACTTGCGCATCAGTGGCATTGATTGGCAATGTGAATGAGCGATATTGATCACCTGAGAAACTCAAAGAACGGTCAATTTCAGCCAAACAGTGCATCACCTGCCCTTCCAAAATGAAAGACAGCTCAATTTCCTTTGAAGACACAAACCCGCTATTGCGAAACTCAAGCTCTTGATAGATACCAGAACGGGAGGCAAAAGAGCCGCCGCGCAAGAAGCCTTTTTCGACATCTGCTTTCACCATAGTAAAACCAGCTTGTTCAATCGCTCGAATAACGCGAGATGCCACTGGTAGTGGTTTCACTTCAATGTAATCGCGATCTCGTGGGTCGCTGGCAAAATCAATATCCAGAGTGGTTTCTACCCAAACATTACACTGGTTCTTCAATGCGCTAACCGCAGTGATAGGTGTTTCATCATGCAGTTTTAGCTCGAAAGGCACTTGTTTTTCTTCATTCGGTTGAATCACAAACGGGTCAACCGCCTTGAGCTGGTCGATAGTGAAGGTTTGATAACTTACGCTATCGTCCACTTCAACTTTCATTTCTGTGTTCAATTTAATGGTGATAGCGTCGATCTGCTGTT
>NZ_JAWOQN010000009.1:0-174106 GCF_033337395.1 Vibrio sp. YT-19(2023)
TGATATGGCGCCCCCAGTAGGATTCGAACCTACGACCTGTCCCTTAGGAGGGGACTGCGCTATCCAGCTGTGCCATGGGGGCGTAATACCAATAGTTGCAGTTCATTGCACTGTTTTACTGAGTTCAAATCTAGCAATCTAACTAGATCTGTATCAGCATCACGTTGAACGATTCGCTACGGTCATTGGTATAATCAAATAAGATGCGCTGCCTATGATATTCAAAAGTGAGCATATCTCAAGACTTAATGTTTGCTTTTATAGGATCTTGTTCATTACGTCGCCAATTTGAACGCTAGATGCTAAATTTGGCTGATCAATCGTCAGTTCCGCTTCGTGTTCGTATATGCGTGATACCGTTAATGTAATTTCGCTTTGCGAGACTTTGTTTCTTGGCAATCCATTTTGGTCGATAAACGACGCGGTGTGCCAAAGCTGCAATTTGTCTCCCTCTTTTACGCCGTGCATACGGCCGAGATCCATCGTTACGGTATTACCGAAGACTGCCACAACCTCTGGCAATGTAATTTTGCAAGACAGCTCCGACTCCAGATCCAACATAATATTGCGACTAACGCGAAGCATCATCTCGCCATAGGTCGATGCCCAAAAACGTGCACTACGAGTGTCCACTTGACTCGTCTTAGCAAATGGCCAACGCGCGACCTCACGGTAGGCTTTGTTGAAGATTTCATGGCCAGTTTTACCATCAAATACTTTCATTTCTAACGCAAACTGACGATTGATGATGTCATCTTGCAATAGTTGAGATTCGACCGTTGCAGTGAGATCGGTGATGACCCCTCCAATGATGTATTGTGCGCCATTGTCTTGCGCGATCATTTGAGTGCGAGCAGGATAGTTGCTGCTTATTGAGTAGTCCGTTGTACCAACAGACACAAAGCTGCGTGAGGTTTGATCAAGTTGACGGTTCACTACGTGGCTAAAATCGTCACCAACTTGATAAATTTGTCCCATCACTGCTTGTTGTGGTGATGCGACCTCAATATTGCCGACCAGCATTGTCTTTTTGTATTGATCGGTGTGGCAACCCGTTGCCGATGGATAAATATCAACGCGGATTTTTACCTCGACTTTACCGCGACGTTTGCGTTCAGACTCGACCAAAATGTAACGGACTTCATGATTGGTAAACTGGTATTCGTTGCGGCTTTCTTCTAATAGCGGCATCAAGTTGCTAATACTGCCAATATCTGCGCCCGAAAAATTGACGGCTTTGAACAGCGCGTCTTCCAACGCATGGAGCCTTGCCGTCTCTTCTGAAGAAACGATGGTGGCAACGCCTGTGACTTCATACCAAGATGCCATTACCTTAAAAGGCACAAGCATCACTAAAGTGATTGAAAACAGACTGTTTAATATTTTTTTCATTGGTTACAACCGTTCGGGTATAAATATTGCTTTAACAAATTCAGTGAAGTTTGGTGGGTTTTTCTTCGTTAGGCAAACAAAGAAAAGCAAAGACTGTTCCAATATTCACTTTCTTGGAAAGGAATTAATAAAGAACGGTATCACCTAAGATTATCTGGAGAATCAAACCATGAAAAAGTGGCTTGTCGCCGCATCGATGATGACGCTTCTGACATCGTGCGCGTACTCACCGATTTACAATGGTAAAGAACCGTACTCGGGAAGCCAGTTCATGCTGATGGATAGTCCGCGTCATACGATGGACTTTTTCATTGAGAGCATGACAGAAGACCTGATGGTTTCTAATGTGGCAGTATCAGCGCGGACACCGATTGCGATTACCTCGTTTGTTGATCTACAAAATATGGATGCAACAAACTGGTTAGGTAACTCGGTCTCTGAAGGTTTTATCCATCAGTTTCAGCGCCGAGGGTTTAAAGTGGTTGATTTCAAAACTACGGGCTCTATTCAAGTGACGCAGCAGGGCGATTTTGCTTTAAGTCGTGATTGGCAAGATTTAGCTCAAGAGCAGCAAATTCAGTATGTACTGACCGGAACAATGCTGCGCCAAGAGGGCGGAGTGCTTGTCAATGCACGCGTGGTTGGCATGCAAAGCCGTGTAGTTGTAGCGACAGCGCAAGGTTTCCTTCCGGCTGACCGTATTGGGCGTGACTTAGATACGTTAAATAGCATCCGCACACAAGATGGTGTGTTGATTCGTTCTGACCCTACCATTCGTCAGCCGTACACTGTGATTCTCCGTCCATAGGATAGAAGCATGAAGAAGTTATTATTTATTGTTGCCACACTGATATTGGTGGGGTGTCAGCCATTACAACAGATGCGTCAAGATGAAATCTTAGTGGCGCTGGGTTACGCCAGCGTCAGTGAGCAAACAGGCCGCACAGTAGAAGAAAAGCGTGTACGAGCAATGCGCGCATCAAAAATTGATGCTTATCGTGAGCTAGCAGAGCAAGTTTATGGCATGCGTGTTAGTGGACGTGCAGAGCTGCAAGACCAACGTTTGGGTATTGAAAGCACCACTGGTGCCGTCGATGGTGTAATTCGTGGTGCAGAAGTTGTGCGTAGTTATCTTGTTGAAGACAGCTATGTGACTGAGCTGCGTCTGGATATCCGTAAGATGGATAAGCTACGTGATTATGGAGAAGTTCAGCAGGTGCCTGAGAAGCGTCAGCAAACCTTGTTTTAAACCATTTCACTAGACAGATAATCTTTTTGAGCGGCTGATTGGTAACAATGAGTCGCTTTTTTATATCTACGTGAGCGCGGAAATTGAGGGTAGGAGTGACGTTTAAGCTTTTATATTGGTGCCAAGCGTCGAGATGGTGTGGGTTTTTCCGCCCGCATTGTAGGTTATGCCAACTTTGCCATGAGTTCGCTGAAGCATGTTGTTGAGTTTATTGAAGCTCAGCTGTGCGCGACTAAGCGATTCGCCATTTACTTGGTTAACTTGTTGACAGTCGAGGACGATCGATTGGATTTGAGCAACAACCTGACTTAGGTGCTCATCTTCAGTAAGTTGATTGACGTGCGGGTGAGAGGCGATTCGCTGATCAGTTGTTCTGAGCTGATCAATGAGCGTCATCTTCTGTTTGGCAATGTTCTCAATCTCGGTAGAGACACGCGCCGTTATTGCTTGTGTTTCTTGGCGTAAAACAGCGGAAAGTGCCTTAGCATTTTCTAGCTGGAAATTAACGAGATCGACTAATGCTGCCATAAAATACTTACCTTCGGCCTAAGTCAGTTAGCTTTTGCCTTGCAATTCGTTTTCAAACTTAATCATGTTGTCAGCCAATTTTTCAGGATCGACTTTGTATGAACCGTTTGTGATAGCTTCTTTGATTGCTGCAACTTTGGCGCTGTCATATGCCGGAGAAGCTGCCATATCCTTCTGGAGTTTACTGACGGCTTTACTTTGCTGGCTGAGTGATACTGCGTCTTGTTGCGCTGGCGCCTTTTTTGATTCTGTCGTGCTGGTAGCATTGGAATCGTTACGTGCAGGTACGCGACTTGTTGTCGTCATCATTTGCCCTGAACGTATATTATCTATACCTGCCATGTTTAACCTTTGCCTTGTATCGTAATACTGGTATCCAGACTATCGACCAGCGCAAAAATAACTTTAGTCATTTTTTGCATTTTTATTGATCAGTTTAAACACGCTACCAGTGGGTATTAAAAATTAACAGTGATTTCCGCAATGTCAGTCACTATACCTTCTATTATACGTTGTGACTTATCATTTTTCACTCTTACTTGATCGCCAGCTGAGCCATCCTGCAATGCTGTGCCTTGCGTTGTGATCGTCATGCCAGAATTCACCGCTTTGATAATGACCTTTTCATTTCGGCATACCACACAAACATCATTTCTCTCTACGACATCGCCTAAACGAACATTACGCTTTAGCTTTGCCCCAACCACTTGATCGTAGCTAGAAAATCCATCTTTACGAAAGCGCTGTAGCTCGATCATGGAAGTGGTAACATCCGATGCGCTGACGATTTCTCCTCTCCCTAGTGTTCGTGTCGCGACGATCATTGGTACTGATACCGAGATCCTCACAGGGACATAGACTTTCCAGTCATCCGGTTGGCATTCCACTAACACATTGATGTTACTTCTCGTGCTGCTGGTGGAAGAGGCAGATGTATCTAACGGAACAGGGCAATCCGTTGCTTTTATTCTCGAGTCGATCTCTGCCGCATTAACAGATAGCTCGCCACCATCAGGCTGATCAACCGTAGCAAGAATATGTTGTTCTGCTGCTGTTTTTATTTGCTCGATCTGATTATCTGAAGCTGAATGAACAAAAAAGCTAAACATACTGAGCAAAATGCCGATAGACTTAGCGTACTTTGTAATTAGCGCTCTACATATTGTCATAGTCAATGGTGTCGAAGTGAAAGTGAAATACGCCATACTGTCTCCCTGGTATCGTGCTTGCCAGTGGTAGAGTATCATTTAAAAACAAAAAGTTTGAGATGGAGATGAGCATATGACGGGGATTCTTGACTCGGTGAATCAGCGTACGCAACTCGTCGGTCAGAACCGATTGGAATTATTGACCTTTCGACTGATGGGCCGACAGCGCTACGGCATTAACGTATTCAAAGTGAAAGAAGTACTACAGTGCCCTAAGCTAACTTCAATGCCAAATCTACACCCTCTGGTTAAAGGTATCGCTCATATCCGCGGCCATACCGTGTCCGTTATTGATTTGAGCCTGGCAATTGGTGGCCGCCCAACCACTGATTTAGATAAATGTTTTGTTGTTATTGCAGAATTTAACCGTACGATCCAAGCATTTTTGGTATCATCGGTTGAGCGTATTATCAATATGCATTGGGAAGCGATTTTGCCACCGCCAGACGGCGCAGGTAAAGCGCACTACTTGACTGCCGTGACAAACATTGACAATGAGCTGGTTGAGATCCTTGACGTTGAAAAAATCCTAGCAGAAATTGCGCCAGTTGATGAAACGATGGATTCCGCTATTGGCGAAGAAATCGCACAAGCAGAACAAGAAAAGCCTATTGTACGCCGCATACTGATTGCTGATGACTCGACGGTCGCGCGTAAACAGGTAGAGCGTGCGATTACATCCATCGGTTTTGAGGTCGTATCTGTCAAAGACGGCAAAGAAGCGTACAATAAGTTGATTGAAATGGCTCAAGAAGGCAATATCTACGATCAAATTTCGTTGGTTATTTCCGATATTGAAATGCCAGAAATGGACGGCTATACCTTAACGGCTGAAATTCGCAGACATGCCGATTTGAAAGACCTTTATGTTATCCTCCATTCTTCATTAAGTGGTGTATTCAACCAAGCTATGGTTGAGCGTGTAGGTGCCAACACCTTCATTGCGAAATTTAACCCAGATGAGTTGGGTAACGCGGTTAAATCTGCATTAACACAATAAAAGAGACATTAATGACTGCTATTACAATCAGTGATCAAGAGTATCGTGACTTTAGCCGTTTTCTAGAATCGCAATGTGGCATCGTGTTAGGTGATAGCAAGCAATACCTCGTGCGTAGCCGACTGAGTCCTTTAGTGACGAAGTTTAAGCTCGCATCGTTATCAGATTTGCTACGTGATGTTGTTACAGGGCGTAATCGAGAATTACGAGTCGCCGCTGTGGATGCGATGACGACTAACGAAACCTTGTGGTTTCGAGATACTTATCCGTTCACGGTTTTAGCTGACAAATTATTGCCAGAAGTAGCGGCAAGCAAGCGCCCAATTAAGATCTGGTCTGCTGCCAGTTCATCGGGCCAAGAACCGTATTCTATTGCAATGACGATCCTGGAAACGCAACAGCGCAAGCCGGGCTTGTTACCAAACGTGTCCATTACAGCCACAGATATTTCGGCAAGTATGCTCGAGATGTGTCGTGCAGGGGTGTACGACAACTTGGCTTTGGGTCGCGGGCTTTCACCAGAACGTCGTCGCACCTTCTTTGAAAATGCGGACGGTGGTCGCATGAAAGTCAAAGATAACGTCAAGCGTTTGGTGAACTTTCGTCCACAAAACTTGATGGACAGTTACGCACTGATGGGTAAGTTCGACATCATTTTCTGTCGTAACGTATTGATTTACTTTTCTCCAGAAATGAAATCTAAAGTGCTTAACCAAATGGCGAGCAGTTTAAACCCTGGTGGCTACTTGCTGTTAGGGGCATCAGAGTCGCTAACTGGTCTGACTGATAAATTTGAAATGGTGCGCTGTAATCCGGGCATCATTTACAAGCTTAAATAGCGGTATCTCTTCATTGATAGAAAAGCCTGACTTCGTGTCAGGCTTTTTTGTTTGTTACCTTTCTGCGCCGAGCGTTTCATGTATCACTCAATTAGTTGAAGCGCGTTTTTGCCTTGTGCCCTCAACACGGTGTATCTTTATTAAGTGAACAAAGTGATACGACATGACATTCCAGTTACTTTGGCTCACTTATTGCTATTTCAATTCACGGTAACCACTAGGTTGGTGTAATGCTTTAGGTTTTGGCATGCTAATTGCTTTTTGGTTATCAATCACGGTCAGTTCTTAATTGTAGAGGCAAACATGGCTATATCTTTTGACAATGCACTAGGGATCCACCAGCACACGGTGGGCGTACGTGAGCGCAATGCAGAGGTGATTTCCACCAATATCGCACAAGCAAACACGCCTGGTTACAAAGCAAGAGGTTTAGACTTTGCGAAGGAATTGCAAGCGGCAACATCTGGGGCAAGCATTGGTCTTAGTCGCACAGATGGTCGGCATATTCCTGCCACTACAACGTTGGTTGGGGACAAGTTATATCGTCTTCCTACGCAACCAGATACGGGAGATGGCAACACGGTAGACTTGGATTTAGAGCGTAACTTGTTTATGCAAAACCAAATCAGACACCAAGCATCACTCGACTTTCTAGGCAGCAAATTCAAGAACTTAACCAAAGCAATCAAAGGGGAATAATTTAGATGAGCTTATTTAACGTTTTCAATGTGACAGGTTCCGCAATGAGCGCTGAATCCGTTCGTCTGAATACTACCTCAAGCAACTTGGCGAACGCCGACAGTGTCAGCAGCTCTGCGAAAGACACTTACAAGGCGCGTCATGCCGTGTTTGGTGCAGAGTTAAGTAACGCCATGCGTGGCGGTGATACGGTGCCAGTGAAAGTGATGGGTATTGTAGAAAGTGATAAACCGCTGAGTGCGGAGTACAACCCAGACCATCCCCTTGCAAACGAAGAAGGCTACATTTACAAGCCTAACGTCAATGTAATGGAAGAAATGGCAAACATGATTTCAGCTTCTCGTGCATACCAAACTAATGTACAGGTCGCTGATTCTAGTAAACAAATGCTGCTGCGTACGCTGCAGATGGGTCAATAAGGATAAGGGGGTAGCGTATGGCCGGAATTAACAACGTTGGTCAAAGCGGCTTGTCCTATATCGACCAGCTTAAAAGTCTACAAGAGAGTAACAAGAAAGCGGAAGAGAGCACGGGTAAGCAGGATCTAAAACAGGAAGACTTCTTATCATTGCTCACGAAGCAACTGTCTCAGCAAGACCCTTTTAAGCCGGTAAGTAATGACCAGATGATTGCGCAAATGGCTTCATTTGCGACCGTTGATGGCATTGGCAAGATGAACACTCAGTTTGAGAGTTTGAATTCGTCAATGACATCAAATCAAGCGTTACAAGCTTCCTCTTTGGTAGGGCGTGACGTATTGGTCCCAGGAGCAGCAGGTGTGAAGCAGGACGACGCACCAATGGCGGCAATGGTTAAGCTTTCACAATCTATCGATAATCTGTTTGTTCGTGTAGAGGATGAAGCTGGCCAACTGGTTCGTACCTTTGAGGTAGGGGCGAAACCAGCCGGCGACACGCGTGTGCTTTGGGACGGTAAAGATGAAAGCGGAAATCCACTGCCAGCTGGCAAATACAAAGTGAAAGCGTCTGGCTTAGTTGAAGGGGAGTCGCAAGAGTTCCCAGTATCGACGTATGCCAACGTAAACAGCGTATTGCTTGGCAAAGGTGACGGAAACGTATTACTCAATCTGGCTGGTTTTGAATCGCCAGTTCGACTTGCAGAAGTATTGGAAGTCGGCAAAGCGTAGTCATAGCTCGCTAGATTAGGAGATTTTGGAATGTCATATGTATCTTTAAGCGGTTTGTCCGCCGCCCAACTGGATTTGAACACCACCAGTAACAACATTGCGAACGCCAACACTTACGGCTTTAAAGAGTCCCGTGCTGAGTTTGCTGATGTCTACTCTAACTCTTTATTTACTAACGCAAAAACCACACCGGGTGGTGGTGCGCAAGCAAGCCAAGTGGCACAGCAGTTCCATGAAGGCTCTAGCATTTACACCAACAACCCAATGGATTTGCGTGTTTCGGGGACAGGTTTTTTCGCTGTAGCGAAAGAGCGTCTAACTCCACAACAGAATGAACTGACACGTAATGGTGCATTTCACTTAAATAAAGAAAACTACATGGTGACCGCGAACGACGAGTTCTTATTAGGTTACCAAGTGGACCCAAGCTCTGGTGAGGTTTCTTCATACGAGCCACAACCCATCAATATTCCTGCTGAATTTGGTAAGCCAAAACAAACAGCAAACATTGAAGTGGGTGTGAACTTGCCAGCGAACGGCGATTTGAAAGATCCAACGCAGTTTGATTTTTCAGACCCAGATACATACAACCGTTCAACCTCTTCGACAATTTATGACTCGATGGGTCAGTCTTACAAGCTAACGACGTATTACTTGAAAGATCAGACTCAGCCAAATACATGGAACACTTACTACACCGTGACAGATAAAGAAGGTGAAAAGCCTTTAAATGTTGCGGCTGGTGATGCGCAAACGCCAACAGGTCATGTGGGGCATACCATGAAGTTCAACAACGATGGTACGTTGGCGAGCTTGAACAATGGTCAGCCAATCACTTCTGTGGCTCTGGGCGATCCGGCGACGAACACGACACCAGTCGATATGAATGGTGCCGATCCTGCGCAGACGCTTAACTTCGGCTTAGGCTCAGCAACACAGTTTGCGGCTCCGTTCGAACTGACTAAGTTTGACGAAGACGGTGCAACAACTGGCTTCCTAACGAAAGTTGACTTCGATGAAAACGGCAGCGTATTGGGGACTTACTCAAACGGTGAAAACGTTACATTGGGTCGTGTTGCTCTCGTACGTGTTCCAAACGAGCAAGGTCTGGATAAGAAAGGCGGCACTCAATGGGATTCAACGCAGTTCTCTGGTGACAAGATCTGGGGTGAATCAAACAAAGGCTCTTTCGGTACTATCAACAACGGTATGCTAGAGCAATCAAACATTGATATGACTCAGGAGTTGGTGGACCTGATCTCTGCTCAGCGTAACTTCCAAGCAAACTCACGTTCGCTAGAAGTACACAACCAACTACAACAGAATATCTTACAGATCCGCTAGAGCACTAGCTGGGTCATTCGATACTCTGCTTGAGTAAGCAATGGCGTGTGATTGCTTCTTAGTAATTACCGCTTTGTTCATTTTCATCATGACATTCATCTGATGCTTAGCCTGAATACACCTCACTCAGGCTAAGCATGCTTTGATCTACGATTTGCCGCTGTTGCCGCCGTATGGATCAAAACCTTGCCTCTCGTTACAGTTTTCTGCCTCTATCGACCTCTTTTCATTGTTGATTTTTAATTCAAAGTATTGATTGATAAGTCTATTTTTGTTTTGGCATAACTATTGCTTTTACTCCGTGTACAGAGAGATTTTTTGGAGTAATTTATGGATCGCGCACTGTTTCTCGCAATGAGTGGCGCCAAGCAAAATATGCAGGCACTACAATTGCGCGCTAATAACTTGGCTAACGTAAGCACGACCGGATTTCGGGCTGATTTAGCACAGGCTCGCTCAATGCAGGTTTATGGTGAAGGCCATCCTTCACGTGTATTCAGCATGACAGAGCGTCCAGGGCATAACTTTGCTCAAGGTAGCGTGATTACAACAGGGCGTGATCTGGATGTGACGATTGAAGGCAGCGGCTGGATATCGGTACTCGATCACACAGGGAAAGAAGGGTTGACCCGTAACGGCAACCTAAAAGTCGATCAAAATGGCATGCTTACCAACGCAAGTGGTCATTTGGTGCTGGGTGAAAACGATGCGCCGATTACTTTGCCTGTCCCTCTCTCCAAAATTGAAATCGGTCGGGATGGCACCATCTCTGTACTTCCTCAAGGTGCCCCGGCAGAAGAATTCCAAGCGGTTGATCGCATTAAGCTTGTTAAGCCTAATGATCAAAGCTTGTTTAAAGACACCAATGGCTTATTTCGCCATAAAACTCCAAACCAACCTTACGAAGCAGACGCGACTGTTAGTCTCCAGACGGGAGCGATAGAAGGCAGTAACGTGAATGCCGTAGGTGAAATGACCGCATTGATTGACTTACAACGTCAGTTTGAAATGCAAGTCAAGATGATGAGCACAGCTGAAGAAATGGATAAATCTTCAGATTCACTGCTTCGTATGAGTTAACAGAGTTAGAGGTTCACTATGCATCCAGCACTATGGGTAAGTAAAACAGGTCTAGACGCCCAACAAACCAACATTGCCACGATTTCGAACAACTTGGCGAACGCCTCTACTGTCGGCTACAAAAAGAGCCGTGCAGTATTCGAAGATCTGTTCTATCAGAACATCAACCAGCCTGGCGGCCAGTCATCTCAGAACACGGAACTGCCAAGTGGCTTGATGCTAGGTGCGGGTTCTAAAGTGGTTGCGACGCAAAAAGTGCACACGCACGGCAATGCACAGACAACGACCAACGCACTGGACATGATGGTGGAAGGCGACGGTTTTTTCCAAGTGACATTGCCGGACGGCAACATCGGTTATACCCGTAACGGTCAGTTCACGCTCAATGGTGAAGGCACGTTAGTCACGTCGGGTTCTGGCTACCCTGTAGAGCCTGAAATTGTGATTCCAGAAGATGCGATTTCTATTACTGTCGGTACGGATGGTGAAGTGTCGGTTCGCGTCCGAGGTCAGCAAGACAACCAAGTCGTTGGTCAGCTAACCATTACAGACTTTGTTAACCCGGGCGGCCTAGAGCCAATTGGTCAGAACCTTTACTTACCAACGGGTGCCAGTGGCGATCCACAAGAGGGTGTTCCTGGTTTGGACGGTTTGGGGGAAATTCGTCAATCCATGCTGGAAGCGTCCAACGTGAATGTAACAGAAGAGTTGGTCAACATGATCGAAGCCCAGCGCGTTTACGAAATGAATTCAAAAGTGATCTCGTCAGTCGATAAGATGATGAGCTTCGTTAACCAGCAATTGTAACGATTAAGAGCAAGATTTGAGGAGCTCACGATGAAACGTATTTGCCTACTCGCTTTGATTGCTACGATGTCGGGCTGTGCCATGTTGGAACCGATTGAAACGGATGAAGTGACACAAGCAACCACTGTGGTCGACGCAGTAGAAGGCGATAAATCGAAAGAAGAGAGCAGCGGTATTGTAGATACTTTACGTGGTAGAAGCGATCCGGTTGCTGGCGACCCTGCTTGGGCTCCAATTCATCCGAAAAACAAACCTGAGCATTATGCTGCTGCAACAGGTTCGTTGTTTAGCGCCGAGCACATTACCGATCTCTACGACGATTCTAAACCACGTGGTATTGGCGACATTATTACCGTAACACTGGATGAGACAACCAGTGCGACGAAAAGCGCAAATGCCGATTTATCGAAAACCAATGAAGCGCAAATGAACCCGCTTCAAGTGGGCGGAGAAGAGCTGCAAATTGGCGGAAAATATAATTTCTCTTATGACTTAAACAACTCCAACTCATTTGCAGGTGACTCTTCTGCAAAGCAGAGCAACAGCATCAGTGGTTACATCACTGTTGAGGTGATTGAAGTACTGGCAAACGGCAACCTCGTGATCCGCGGTGAGAAGTGGATGACGCTAAATACAGGTGATGAGTACATACGTTTAAGTGGCACTATTCGTCCGGATGATATTAATTTCGACAACACCATTGCATCAAATCGTGTTTCTAACGCAAGAATTCAATACTCAGGGACTGGTTTGCAACAAGATATGCAAGAGCCAGGCTTCTTGGCACGATTCTTTAATGTAGCGCTATAACACGCCGTGCTGACGGCAATTTGACTGCAAGAGATAAGTAAGCATGAAAAAACTCCTTTTAGTACTGATGAGCGTTGCTCTGTTTTCTACCGTAGCCCAAGCCGCACGTATCAAAGACGTCGCGCAAGTGGCAGGTGTACGAAGCAACCAACTCGTGGGTTATGGTTTGGTTTCAGGCTTACCTGGTACGGGTGAAGCGAACCCGTTTACAGAGCAAAGTTTCGCCGCCATGCTGCAAAACTTCGGCATTCAGATGCCGCCGGGCACAAAGCCAAAAATTAAAAACGTTGCCGCAGTCATGGTTACGGCAGAATTGCCGCCTTTCTCTAAACCGGGTCAGCAAGTGGACGTGACTGTCTCTTCCATCGGAAGTGCTAAAAGTTTGCGTGGTGGTACGCTACTACAAACGTTCCTCAAAGGTCTCGACGGTCAAGTTTACGCGGTTGCTCAAGGTAACTTAGTGGTGAGCGGCTTCAGTGCTGAAGGCGCTGACGGTTCTAAAATCGTAGGTAACAATCCAACCGTTGGTCTTATCTCTAGTGGTGCGACAGTAGAGCGAGAAATTCCAAACCCATTTGGTCGTGGTGATTACATCACGTTCAACTTGCTTGAGTCAGACTTCACAACGGCTCAACGTATGGCGGATGCTGTAAACAACTTCCTCGGCCCACAAATGGCGAGCGCTGTTGACGCGACATCTGTGCGCGTGCGTGCTCCTCGTGACGTCAGCCAGCGTGTTGCGTTCTTATCGGCAATCGAAAACCTAGAGTTTGACCCAGCAGATGGTGCGGCCAAAATCATCGTTAACTCTCGCACGGGCACCATCGTAGTTGGTAAGCATGTGCGTCTTAAACCAGCAGCAGTAACGCACGGCGGCATGACGGTTGCGATCAAAGAAAACCTGAATGTTAGCCAACCTAACGGCTTTTCTGGTGGGCAAACCGTAGTCGTACCAGACTCGGATATCGAAGTCAGCGAAGAGCAAGGCAAAATGTTTAAGTTCGAACCAGGCTTAACGTTGGATGATTTGGTCCGTGCCGTGAATCAAGTCGGGGCTGCGCCTTCGGACTTGATGGCAATTTTACAAGCATTGAAGCAAGCTGGTGCCATTGAAGGCCAGTTGATCATCATTTAATGGTTAGGAGGTAGGTATAATGAACAATCCTAACGACATTGGTTTTATCCATGACATCAGTTCTCTGGACACTCTGCGTCAAAAAGCAGTGAAAGAGGGAAAAGATGGCGAGCAAGAAGCATTGCATGCGGCTGCTCGTCAGTTCGAATCGATCTTCACCTCCATGATGTTGAAATCCATGCGTGAAGCCAATGAGGGCTTTGAGTCCAACATGATGAACAGCCAAAACGAGAAGTTCTACCGACAAATGTTGGATGAACAGATGGCGAGTGAATTGAGTTCGTCTGGTTCAATGGGACTGGCCGATATGATTGTTAAGCAATTAACGGCTGGGCAAGGGAACGACAAAAAAGAAACGGCTATGCGTGATGCGGCAAACAATGCTGCGGAATATCGTCGTGTTGACCCGAAAAAAGCGCGCGAGATTGAACAGCGCTTGATTGAATCTGGTCAACTATCTCGACCAAGCAATGAACCCACTCGATTCGATTCACCAGAATCCTTTGTTAACTCGATGAAGCCATACGCGGAGAAAGCTGCGAAAGCCTTAGGTGTCGAGCCATCTTTGCTACTTGCGCAAGCCGCTTTGGAAACGGGGTGGGGACAAAAGGTCGTGAAGAACGCGCGTGGCAGCAGCAACAACTTATTTAACATCAAAGCAGATCGAAGCTGGCAGGGTGACAAAGTGACGACTCAAACTTTAGAGTTCCACGATAACACGCCAGTGAAAGAGACGGCAGCGTTTCGCTCCTACTCAAGTTACGAAGACAGCTTTAATGACTTTGTACGATTTTTGAATGACAACCCACGTTACGAGACAGCATTGCAGCAACGCGGGAATTCAGAGTCCTTCATTCGCGGTATCCACAGTGCGGGTTACGCGACCGATCCGAATTACGCAGATAAAGTCCTGCAGGTGAAGGATAAAATCGAAAGTATGTAATGTCTCTGCGACAATTTATGACGTTCTCGAAGGCTTGCCATAGTGCAAGCCTTCACTTTATCTGAACATCTACGCCTTTTTATCACTTGGCACATTTTTTGCTTTTAATGTGTCTAGGTGATCGGTTTTGCCGATTTATATTTCGTTTTTGGGGGCATGTATGGCGTCAGATCTTCTGAATGTAGGTACTCAAAGTGTGCTTACTGCTCAGAGACAATTAAACACCACTGGTCATAACATTTCTAATGTTAATACAGAGGGTTATAGCCGTCAGTCTGTTATCCAAGGCACGAATGATCCGCGCATGTTTGGTGGTTCTACCTACGGCATGGGTGTGCATGTGGAAAATGTTCGCCGCTCGTGGGATCAGTTTGCCGTGAATGAACTGAACCTGTCGTCGACCAACAATGCCAACAAAACGGATACCCAAGACAATCTTGATATGCTCTCTAGCATGTTGAGCTCCGTGGCATCGAAGAAAATTCCCGAGAACCTGAATGAGTGGTTCGATGCGGTAAAAACCATGGCAGATACCCCGAACGATTTAGGGGCACGAAAAGTGGTATTGGAAAAGGCGAAAATCTTCTCTGATACATTAAATGATTTCCACGAAACCGTGCGACTGCAATCTGATGTCACCAATAAAAAATTGGATATGGGCATTGAGCGCGTTAACCAACTTGCGTTGGAAATTCGCGATATTCATCGACTGATGATGCGCACCCCCGGTCCACATAATGACCTGATGGATCAGCATGAAAAGCTGGTTACTGAGCTGTCAGAGTACACCAAAGTTACCGTAACCCCACGCAAAAATGCCGAAGGGTTTAATGTTCATATCGGCAATGGACACACACTTGTTTCTGGCACGGAAGCAAGCCAGCTCAAAATGATCGATGGCTATCCGGATGTTCATCAAAGACGCTTAGCAATGGTGGAAGGGGATGGCATTAAAGCGATCAAGTCTGACGACATGGATGGCAAAATCGGCGCTTTGCTTGAAATGCGCGACAAACACATTCCACAACTGCAAGATGAAATGGGCCGTTTAGCGACGGGTTTCTCCTACAAAATTAATCAGCTGCAATCTCAAGGTCTGGATCTTAACGGTAAGATAGGTAAAGACGTATTTACCGACGTGAACTCTGAGCTGGTGGCAAAATCTCGAGTTTTTGCTGCGCCTGACTCTCAAGCTGATGTTGCGGTTTACATTGATGATATTTCAGCGATCAAAGGTGGTGAATATTCGCTACGTTATGATGGCGACCAGTATAGCGTGACAACACCGAAAGGTGAGCAAATGTCGTTGAACATTGATCAATCAGATTCTTCGTTTGTTCTGGATGGTATGAAAGTGCAAATCGGTGAAGGTCTTGCCGCTGGTGAGCGCGTATTATTGCGCCCAACACGAAGTGGCGCAGCCATCATCAAGATGGAAACCAATGATGCAAAAGCCATTGCCGCGCAAAGTTATGAAGCTTCAACCACTTTTGCTCAAGGTAACGCCAAGTTCAAAATTCGTGAGGCGGGGGATGTTAAAGAGTTTGAGGTCACCGTACAACCAGCCGACGAGAAACATGATAAGCCATGGTTAAAGATCACGGACAACAAAGGCAATTTGCTATCGGACAAATACTCATACCCGCTAGACAAAGATAACCCGATGATTGAAATCTCAGTGCCGAAAAGTCATCCGCTGTATAAAAATGGCGATGCGACTGTATTTGAGCTGAGCGAAGGTGCGCTGATGAATGACAAGTTCACCGCGAACTTGGTGCCTTCGGAAGGTGGTAATGGCAACTTGAGAAAAATGCAGAAGATCCAAACAGATAAGATGATGGACGGAAAATCCAGTACTTTGATCGATGTTTATCACAACCTCAATACCGAAGTCGGATTGAAATCTTCTACAGCAAACCGATTAGCCTCTGTCGCTCGCTTAGAGCATGAGGCGGCACAAGAGCGCGTTGCTTCTATCTCTGGCGTTAACCTCGATGAAGAAGCGGCCAACATGATGAAGTTTCAACAAGCGTACATGGCTTCATCACGTGTGATGCAAGCGGCGAATGATACCTTCAATACCATTTTACAACTGAGGTAAGGAGAAGAGATAAGTGCTAACCCGAATTTCTAGTTTCCATAACTATCAGTCCGTACAAAATGATCTGCGTCGTCAAGAGAATAAGGTTCACCACAACCAAGAGCAGCTTGCTTCAGGGAAAAAGTTACTGAAACCTAGTGACGACCCCCTCGCTGCGCATTACATCCAAAACATTAGTCAGCAACAAGAACAGCTACAACAATATCTTAGCTCGATAGTGTTGGTGCGTAATCGTCTAGAAAACCACGAAGTTAATATCGCCAATGCGGAGAATTTTGCCGACGAGTCGAAGCGCTTAACGATGGAGATGATTAACGGTGCGTTTTCTGCGGAAGACCGACAAGCAAAGAAGCGTGAGCTAGAAGAGATTGCGAACAACTTCCTTAACTTGGTGAACTCGCAAGATGAATCTGGTAACTACGTGTTTGCTGGCACTAAGCCAAAAAGCCAACCATTTTATCGCGATAAAGATGGTAGCGTGCAATACGCTGGGGACGATTATCAGCGCAAAATGAAAGTCTCCAGCATGCTTGAGATGCCAATGAACGATCCCGGCAGCAAGCTGTTTATGGAGATACCAAACCCATTTGGCGACTATCAGCCGAATTACGATCTACAAAACGGCTCTGAGCTGTTGCTAAACAAAGCTATTAACGTTGACGCTAAGGATGATGCGGCGTATCGCGTGACATTTGTCGATATGAATAACGGCAAATTTGGTTACCAATTAGAGCGTAACGGCAAAGTAGTGGATGCCGATGAGTTTTCTCCAGAGAAAGGGATTGAATACAAAGGCCTGAAAGTGCACGTAAAAGGCCAAATTACGCCTGGTGACAGCATTGAGATCGAAAAGCGGGCAGAGTTCAGCATTTTCGATACCTTCAAGGATGCAATGGCATGGTCAGACAAATCGGTTTCGGATACGTCGGCGACCGCCAAATTGCACCAAATGACAGAAGAATTCCACGCTGCTTTTATCCATTTGAATAAAGCGCGTACAGATGCCGGTGCTCGATTGAGTACGCTGGATATCCAAGAGCAAAATCATGAAGACTTTAATTTGTCTCTCGCAAAAGCGAAGAGCAACTTTGAGGACTTGGATTACTCTAAAGCCGTGATCGAGTTCAGTGAAAACTCGCGAGCGTTACAGGCATCGCAACAAGCATTCGGTAAGACCAAAGATCTAACTCTGTTTAACTATATTTAGTCTGACTTAAGACACACTGTCTGATTTTTGATGCCTTATGTGCAAAGCCTTAAGTGCGATAAATCGACGTAAATTAAGAGTCATGCTATGCGGCACGATTTTACCCAAAGCGGCAATGACGCGAGAGGCAAGTCGGGCGGCAACAGGGCAGCGTTCAATACCCTTGGGCTAAGATGAGGCTGACAAACCGGAAATAGCTTAATGATAAAGCTAACTTATTGTTTATCTGATTCTTTTAAAAGTAGTTAAATAATTTACGCAAGTTGGCACACAAATTGTATTGAAAATATCAGAACAGATTTAGAGATTCTAAACCCTGCGTTTAAGGCAGATTTAGCAAGTAACTTTTACGGTCAGTGCTTATCCAAATGAGAGTAAAGCTGGCCGCTTCGCAAAATCTTGCGAACTCAACAGGAGTGCAAAATGGCTGTAACAGTTAGTACTAACGTCTCCGCGATGACCGCGCAGCGTTACCTAAACAAAGCGACTGATGAATTAAACACGTCGATGGAGCGCTTATCTTCAGGACATAAGATTAACAGTGCAAAAGATGATGCGGCAGGTCTACAGATCTCTAACCGCTTAACTGCACAGTCTCGTGGCCTAGATGTCGCAATGCGTAACGCGAACGATGGTATCTCGATTGCACAAACCGCTGAAGGTGCGATGAATGAGGCAACCTCTGTCATGCAACGAATGCGTGACCTTGCGATTCAATCATCGAACGGTACTAACTCTCCGGCTGAGCGTCAGGCGATCAACGAAGAGTCAATGGCATTGATTGACGAGCTAAACCGTATTGCAGAAACCACTTCATTTGGTGGTCGTCGTCTATTGAACGGCTCATTCGGTGAAGCGGCATTCCAGATTGGTGCGAGCTCAGGTGAAGCCATGATCATGGGACTCACCAGCATTCGTGCGGACGATACTCGCATGGGCGGTGTGACCTTCTTATCTGAGAACGGTAAAGATAAAAACTGGAGTGTTGACCCAGCTAAATCTGACTTGAAGATCACGCTACCAGGTATGGGTGAAGACGAAGACGGCAATGTTGATGATCTAGAAATCAACATTAATGCCAAAGCGGGCGACGACATCGAAGAGCTTGCCACTTACATTAATGGTCAGTCTGATATGATTAATGCGTCTGTAAGTGAAGATGGCAAGTTGCAAGTTTTTGTCGCGCATCCAAACGTTCAGGGTGAGATTTCTATTTCTGGTGGATTAGCATCTGAGCTTGGCCTGAGTGACGAACCTATCAGAACGTCAGTACAAGATATTGATATGACCACGGTACAAGGTTCTCAAAACGCGATTTCTGTGCTGGATTCGGCACTGAAATACGTGGACTCGCAACGTGCAGACTTAGGTGCGAAGCAAAACCGTTTGAGTCACAGCATCAACAACTTGGCGAATATCCAAGAAAACGTTGACGCATCGAACAGCCGAATTAAAGATACAGATTTTGCGAAAGAAACCACGCAAATGACCAAAGCACAAATTTTGCAACAAGCAGGTACATCGATTCTTGCTCAAGCGAAACAGTTGCCAAACTCTGCAATGTCACTATTGCAGTAGTTTACTTAGCCTGTACTCAATACATTCAGACGTGGATGGGAATGCAGGCTTTTGGCAAGCAACTTTACAATAGAATGAGCGGCTCTCTCATCTCTCACCTGCCAATCATTTTCAATGTAAAGTTGCACTCGGTATGCCGGAAATGTGTTCATTTCTCTTGATCTCCACATAGGCTCTGGCGACCAACCTAGCCCCAGTTCTCTCAAAGGAAAAGGGGCTTTTTCTTTTCTAATTCTTACGTCTATCGTCTGCGAACTTATCTTCAATTGTTTCCTTTTGCTGGTTTTCTATACAATCTGGCCCTCTCGGCTCGATTTGTGGAAACTTGAGCACTTTTTCTTACTTTTCTTCAATTTTATTAGCTAAATCTCGCAATGTTATTTTTTTAAACTTTTTTCTAAAGCTTCTGAATTTGGTGTCGTTAATAGAGGTAACTTTGAGAGAACTACTTGGTTTTCCGAGACGTCGGAAACCGCTACACCGGAAAATCAATTGGAGAAATCACCATGGCAGTGAATGTAAACACTAACGTATCAGCGATGACCGCTCAGCGTTACCTAAACAACGCAAACTCAGCTCAACAAACTTCTATGGAGCGTTTGTCTTCGGGTTTTAAAATCAACAGCGCAAAAGATGACGCTGCGGGTCTACAAATCTCGAACCGTTTGAACGTACAAAGCCGTGGTTTGGATGTAGCGGTTCGCAACGCGAACGACGGTATCTCGATTGCACAAACTGCTGAAGGTGCAATGAATGAGACCACTAATATTCTTCAACGTATGCGTGACTTGTCTCTACAATCAGCAAACGGCTCAAACTCGAAATCAGAGCGTGTGGCGATTCAAGAAGAAGTGACCGCGCTAAACGACGAACTAAACCGTATCGCAGAAACAACCTCTTTCGGTGGTAACAAGCTGCTAAACGGTACTCACGGTGCGAAATCGTTCCAAATCGGTGCGGATAACGGCGAAGCGGTAATGCTTGAGCTAAAAGACATGCGCTCAGACAACAAAATGATGGGCGGTGTAAGCTACCAAGCAGAAAGCGGTAAAGGTAAAGATTGGAACGTTGCCCAAGGCAAGAATGACCTAAAAATCAACCTAACGGACAGCTACGGCCAAGAGCAAGAAATCAACATCAGCGCAAAAGCGGGTGACGATATCGAAGAGCTTGCGACTTACATTAACGGCCAAACTGACCTAGTGAAAGCATCAGTAGACCAAGATGGTAAACTGCAAATCTTCGCTGGCAACAACAAAGTTGAGGGCGAGGTCGAGTTTTCAGGTGGTCTATCTGGTGAACTAGGTTTGGGCGAAGGCAAAAAGGTAACGGTAGATACTATCGACGTAACCTCAGTTGGTGGCGCACAAGAATCTGTTGCCATCATCGATGCGGCACTGAAATATGTAGACAGCCACCGCGCAGAGCTAGGTGCTTTCCAGAACCGTTTCAACCACGCAATCAGCAACTTGGACAACATTAACGAGAACGTGAATGCGTCGAAGAGCCGTATCAAAGATACAGATTTCGCGAAAGAAACGACGGCAATGACCAAATCACAAATTCTATCGCAAGCGTCAAGCTCAATCCTTGCGCAAGCGAAACAAGCTCCTAACTCAGCGCTAAGTCTGCTAGGTTAATCAATTTAACAAAGCAAGAAACCAAAGCCAGGCTCATCCCTGGCTTTTTGCTTATTGGCTATAACGATTCAGATGTGTCCTGACAGTATGTTCGATAAGGCATTCATATCGATTAGATGATCTCTTTAAATTCCAATGTTTCTGCGATGGTGGCGCAGAGACACCTGAGTCAAGCAGCTGCGCAAAATGTTGAGTCACAACGCAACCTAACTTCGGGGTTTCGAATCAACTCGGCGAGCGATGATGCGGCAGGTTTACAGATATCGAATACTCTCCATGTACAAACGAGAGGGCTTGATGTCGCCTTAAGAAATGCGCACGACGCTTTTTCTGTTGCTCAAACAGCGGAGGGAGCATTGCACGAAAGCAGTGACATATTGCAACGCTTACGCTCTCTGGGGCTTCAAGCAGCAAACGGCAGTTATGACTCAAGTGATCGGCAAAGTATTCAATATGAGGTCGTAGCGCTGCAAGATGAGCTTGATCGTGTCGCGATCACGACAACATTTGCGGATAAAAACCTGTTTGATGGATCTTACGGTTCACAAAGTTTCCATATTGGCGCGAACGCTAATTCAATCTCTTTGACGTTACGTAACATGCGTAGCCATATCCCAGAGATGGGAGGGCAGCATTATGTTGGTGATGCGGTCGATAAAGATTGGCGAGTCACTAAAGATAACCAAACCCTAAAAGTCGAATACCAAGACAGTAAAGGGCAAACCCAAACGGAATCCATTGGACTCAAATTGGGTGACCGTATAGAACAGGTCGCCACTTACATCAATGCTCAACAATCGATAGTGAATGCTTCAGTAACGGAAAACAACGAACTGCAATTCTTCGCTTCTACGATGAAGGCGCCAGAGGGTGTGGTTCTCGAAGGGAGTTTAGCGGATGAGCTTGATGTGAGCGCTGGTCAATTAGTCACAATGGATGACATCGATATGTCGACGGCAGGTAAGGCGCAGCTTTCAATTGGGGTGATTGATGCAGCAATTAAGTATGTTGATTCGCACCGGAGTGAAATTGGCAGCTTTCAGAACCGTGTAAACGGCTCGATGGATAACTTAAATACTGTGAATCGGAGTGTTACAGAATCCAAGAGTCGAATAAGAGATACAGACTTCGCAAGAGAATCTACGGAAATGGTGCGTTCTCAAGTGCTCCAAGATGCGACAACTGCATTACTCGCTCAAGCGAAGCAAAGGCAGAGTTCGGCACTTGGATTACTTAGCTGAGCGGATTTCATTGATGTAAGTCGATCAGAAACAAAATTTCAGGTAATAAAAAACGCTGCCAATGGCAGCGTTTTTTCGTGTTCGATTAAGTAAAAATTACTTAGTTACACGTAGAACTGGAGTTTCACCAACAGTTACAGAACCAGAAAGCTTGTTTAGCTCTTTGATTTCGTCCATGTTAGAGATAACAACTGGAGTTAGCGTTGACTTCGCTTTCTCTTCTAGAAGAGCTAGATCGAATTCAATTACAGTGTCGCCAGCTTTAACAGTTTGACCTTCTTCAGCGATACGCGTGAAGCCTTCGCCTTTTAGTTCAACTGTGTCGATACCGAAGTGAACGAAAAGCTCAACACCGTCGTCAGACTCGATAGAGAACGCGTGATTAGTTTCGAAGATCTTACCGATAGTACCGTTTACAGGAGCTACCATTTTGTTGCCTGCTGGCTTGATAGCAATACCGTCACCAACGATTTTCTCAGCGAAAACAACATCTGGCACGTCTTCGATGTTTACAATCTCACCAGAAAGTGGCGCGATGATTTCGATAGCACCAGCGTCAGCGCTGTCATCAGATACAAGCTTCTTAAGTTTGTCAAACAGACCCATTGTGTCATGCTCCTAAGGTTTGGTTTTATTCTGTCGAATTATAGTATACCAATATAGCTCATTAGACGACTTTTTTCGCCGTCTAATGGCCATTAAGTATTGAATTACTTGGTACTACCGATTACTGAGCTTTCTCAGCAATAAACTTTTCTACCACGGCTTCGATTTCTTCTGCTGTCGGTAGAGAAAGGGCTTCTTCAGCCATTGCTTTCACTTCTGCGAAGTTAGAGTTACGAACTACTTTCTTCACTTTAGGGATAGAGATACCGCTCATTGAGAACTCGTCCAGACCCATACCTAGAAGTAGAAGTGTTGCACGCTCGTCACCTGCAAGTTCACCACACATACCAGTCCATTTACCTTCTGCGTGAGAAGCGTCGATAACTTGCTTGATCACTGTAAGTACAGCTGGTGATAGTGGGTTGTATAGGTGAGAAATCATCTCGTTACCACGGTCAACCGCTAGCGTGTACTGAGTTAGGTCGTTTGTACCGATAGAGAAGAAAGACACTTCCTTCGCTAAGTGGTGTGCGATCGCAGCAGCAGCAGGAGTTTCAACCATAACACCGATTTCGATGTTTTCGTCGAACGCGTGGCCTTCAGCGCGTAGCTCTTCTTTGTACTCTTCGATCGCTTTCTTAAGCTCACGGATTTCTTCGACAGAGATGATCATTGGGAACATGATACGCAGTTTGCCGTGTGCAGAAGCACGTAGGATGCCACGTAGCTGATCACGAAGGATTTCACGACGATCTAGACTGATACGTACAGCGCGCCAACCTAGGAATGGGTTCATCTCTTTTGGAAGATCCATGTATGGGAGATCTTTATCGCCGCCGATATCCATAGTACGGATGATCACAGCTTGACCGTTCATTGCTTCCGCAACTTCTTTGTACGCTTGGTACTGTTCTTCTTCAGTTGGTAGCGCAGTACGGTCCATAAATAGGAATTCAGTACGGTACAGACCAACACCTTCACCGCCGTTACGAAGGATACCGTCACAGTCTTTCACTGTACCGATGTTACCGCAAACTTCTACACGGTGACCGTCAGTCGTTTCTGCGTGTAGGTCTTTCAGTTTCGCTAGCTCTTCTTTTTCAGCTAGGAATGCTGCTTTAACCGCTTTCGCTTCTTCTAGCTCAGCTTCTGATGGGTTAACAACAATCTTGTTGTTCATTGCGTCAAGAATCAGCATGTCGCCATTCTTAACTTTCTTCGTGATGTCGTTAGTACCAACGATAGCTGGAAGCTCAAGTGAGCGAGCCATGATTGAAGTGTGAGATGTACGACCACCGATATCACAAGCAAAACCAAGTACGTAGTCTAGGTTAATTTGTGCCGTTTCAGATGGCGTTAGGTCGTAAGCAACTAGGATAACTTCTTCATTGATGTCGCTAAGCGAAACAATGTTGATACCCAGTGCGTTTTTCACAAAACGAGAACCGATATCGCGGATGTCAGTTGCACGTTCTTTTAGGTATTCGTCATCTAGTGACTCAAGAGCACATGCTTGCTCTTCGATAACTGAGTGGATAGCGTGATCCGCAGTCATCTTGTCGTTTTTGATAAGTGCTAGGATCTCTTCTTCTAGCTCTTCGTCTTCAAGAAGCATGATGTGACCTTCAAAGATCGCTTCTTTTTCTTCACCAAACGTTTCAAGCGCTTTTTGCTTGATAGTTTCTAGCTGAGCTGCAGATTTGTTACGAGCGTCGAAGAAACGCTGAACTTCAGCTTCTACTTGATCGTCAGAAATAGTGTTTGTGTTTAGGACAATTTCATCTTCTTGAAGTAGTAGTGCTTTACCGATTGCAATACCAGGAGATGCTAGGATGCCTGAAATCATAGCCTTACCTTAAGTTTGGTCAACTTTATAAAACGGGAGAATAATGGGTGCGCTAACGAATAGTTTTAGCTTAGTTTTGAGCCTATTTCCAACGAAGCCATTTTGCTTTCACAAAATGGCTTCTGGAGTAGGAGACCGGATTAGTGTAGTTGGTCCATTAGAGCAACTAGGTGGTCAACTGCTTGCTGAGCTTGTGGGCCTTCAGCAGAAATAGTTACTTGAGTACCTTTTACTAGGCCTAGTGTTTGTAGTTTGAATAGGCTCTTAGCGCTAGCGCTTTTACCGTTAGAAGTCACAGTGATGTCTGCGTCGAATGCTTTTGCTTCTTTAACAAACTGTGCAGCTGGACGAGTGTGAAGGCCGTTTTCTGCTGTGATTTCTACTTGCTTCTCGTACATGTGATATACCCCAATAAATGTATTTTTTTGTTAGTTTGTGACTAGATTTTAGCTTAACTGCTTTACATCTTGTGCGCTAGCACGGGAAGAGTTCAAAGCGCGTCAGTTCTGATACTAGTCAAAAGTTTGGTAACTACGCAACTGTTTGCGTGCGTAATCACTTTGAAACCTTTTTGTGTTCTGCTTCTTTATTTTGAAGCTAGAAATAAAACACCCTGATATTACCAAAGGTAGGGCAGGGATCAACAAAAAAGCCCCTAAACGGGGCTTTTTTAAACTAAAAATTGATTTGAACACATATTATTGTTGGTTCTCTTTTTCGGTAAAGATACCTGCAAAGAGTGCTGTACTTAGGTAACGCTCACCTGAACTTGGTAGAACGGTTACAATTGTTTTTCCTTCAAATTCAGGGAGTTCTGCAAGTCGGTTAGCTGCAACAACAGCCGCACCAGATGAGATACCAGCTAGGATACCTTCCTCTTCCATTAGGCGACGAGCCATCTCAATCGCTTCTTCTGAGGTGACTTGCTCAACACGGTCAATAATGTCTAAATCGAGGTTACCTGGGATAAAACCAGCACCGATACCTTGGATTTTGTGCGGAGCAGGTTGGATTTCTTCTCCAGCAAGTGCTTGTGCAATAACTGGAGACTCTGCTGGCTCAACTGCGACAGAAGTGATGGCTTTGCCTTTTTCACCTTTGATGTAACGGCTTGTACCTGTGATAGTACCGCCCGTACCGACACCAGCAACGAATACGTCGATTTCACCGTCTGTCGCTTCCCAAATCTCAGGGCCCGTAGTCTTTTCGTGGATCTCTGGGTTCGCAGGGTTGTCAAATTGTTGAAGAAGTAGGTATTTCTCAGGGTTGCTTGCTACGATTTCTTCTGCTTTAGCAATCGCCCCTTTCATGCCTTTCGCCGCTTCAGTCAGCTCAAGGTTAGCGCCCAGTGCTTTAAGTAGCTTACGGCGTTCTAGGCTCATTGATTCAGGCATGGTCAATGTTAGCTTGTAACCGCGAGCGGCCGCTACGAATGCTAGAGCAACACCTGTGTTACCACTGGTAGGTTCTACAAGCTCTACACCTGGCTTAAGAAGCCCCGCTTTCTCTGCTTCCCAAATCATGTTTGCACCGATACGGCACTTAACACTGAAGCTAGGGTTACGCGCTTCAATTTTCGCAAGAACTTTGCCGTTGCTTACTTTGTTTAGACGAACGAGAGGTGTATTACCAATAGTAAGAGAGTTATCTTCGTAGATTTTGCTCATAGTGATGTTCCTTCATTACACGTTGTGTGAATATGGATAGAAGAATATGCGGTATGAAAAAAAGGGAAAAGGATTAAAAAGTTATATCTTATTAGGTTGGCCCAGAACTTGATAAAAGAAAAGGGAAAAGCTGGCGCTGATCCCTTTCCTTAATCTCTAGTCGACTATCGTTGGTGCTTAAACTCCGCGACCCACATAGCGGTTGCACCACATATTGCTACAGGCATGACAATGAGGTTCAAAATTGGGATCGTCGTAAACACAGACACCAATACCCCAAAGCCATAGGCCTTACCTTGCTTTTGTTTCAATTTGTAACGCATGTCGTTAAATGGGATTTTATGGTTATCAAACGGGTAGTCACAATATTGAATCGCGAGCATCCAGGCGGTAAAGATAAACCATAAAAATGGGCCTACTGTTTGTCCAAGGGCAGGGATGAGCAATAACAGGAATAGGCCTATTGCTTTAGGTAAGATGTAAAGCAGCTTTCTCCACTCACGAGCTAAAACGCGAGGAATATCTTTCAGGACGGCAGTGAAACCATCATCATTTACTTTTTGTCCCGTTAAGTACTCTTCCACTTTTTCAGCTAAGAGGCCATTGAATGGCGCGGCGATAAAGTTCGCGAGTGTGCTGAAAAAATAGGAGAAGGTAGCGAGTATTGTCAGAGCGAGTAAAGGCCAAAGAATGTAAGTTAACCAGGATAAAAACTCAGGCAGCTGCCCAATCCAGTCTTCGATCCATATATTAAGGTTTGAAAATAGATAGAAGATGGCACCACCCACAAGCAAGATATTTGCAAGTAGAGGTAAGATGACAAAGCGCCTGATTTTGGGGGCAAGTGCCAATTGTATCCCGTATAGAAAATAACCGAATCCGGTTCTCTGCTGATTGTTTTGCTTCATGTCTATTTTGGCTTCGTGTAAATGAAAACTCATTGTACCTGTGAGGACTTTTCTTTCAATGCCCTGACAAATGACGTCTTGTTAAGTGGAATCGTGGCAAGAATCACAACAAAAAACGGAACTTCTTGCATTAAGTTGTTCTAAATCTACATATAGTTTTGGTAAAGTAAACGTATCATTCAGATTTATTGCACTTGGGTTGCTGCTCAAGGAACTGCGAGTAGTAAAAACAAGTATATTGAGAGTAAATAATGCAGGAATTGCGATTCGTACTCATTGTTGTTGGCGCATTAGCCATCGCGTCATTGCTGTTTCATGGTTTGTGGAGCAGTAAAAAAGAAGGCAAAGCAAAGTTTGGTAACAAGCCACTTGGTAAGCTGGATGTTGACCAAGAAGACAAAAATGATCTTGTCGAGAAAGAACGAGACTTCGCTCCCGCTCCTGAAGATGACTTTGAGATCATTCGTAAAGATCGCAAAGAGCCAGATTTTGGGATGGCGAGTTCTTTCGACAACAAGTTTGAATCTGACCCGTTATTCGGTGGTCCATCTGAAGTAACACAGACGCAGCAGGAGCCGGATGACATCCCTTCATTTGTTGCAGAAAAAGATAAAGAAGAGGACGTTGAGCCTGTCGTTCAAGCACCAGTAGCTGAAGAGCCATTCCAGCCTGCTGTGGAAGAAGAAGCTATTCCCGCCGCGTTTGATATTACGGAGAAAGAACAGCAAGTCGAAACGGTTAGTGAGCCTGTCGTTGCAGAGCCTAAGGAAGAGCCAAAGCCAGAACCTGAAATGCAAGTGATTGTATTGAATGTGCACTGTGCGGGTGAAGAGCCATTTGTTGGTACTGCTTTATTTGAGAGTATGCAACAAAACGGCTTAATTTATGGCGAGATGGATATTTTCCACCGTCATGTCGACTTGTCCGGTAACGGCAAAGTGCTGTTTAGCGTCGCTAATATGATGCACCCTGGTACGTTTGAGCATGCTGATCCTGCTGAGTTTACAACGAAGGGTATTTCATTCTTCATGACATTGCCTTGTTATGGCGAGGCTGAACAGAACTTCAACTTAATGCTCCGAACTGCGCAGCAAATTGCTGATGATTTAGGTGGCAACGTTCTTGATGACCAGCGTAACTTAATGACGCCAGATCGTTTAGCATCTTATCGACGTCAAATAGTTGAGTTTAATGCCGCTAACGCATAATCTTAACAGCAAATAATAATAGGGCTCCGGATGGAGCCCTTTTTCTTGAATTTCCCAACCTCACCGATTAAAAATACACGGGGCTTTACTATGTCTGAATCAGTACTTCAGCGACTAGAAGAACTAAAAGAGTCGTTGCATTACCACGCTGTGCGTTACTACGTGGAAGATAACCCAGAGATCCCTGATGCCGAGTACGACCGTTTAATGCGAGAGTTACTGGATATTGAAGCTGAGAACCCTGACTTAATAACCGTAGACTCGCCAAGCCAACGTGTCGGTGGACAACCTCTCTCTGCGTTTAGCCAAGTGACACATGAAGTACCGATGCTTTCGCTTGATAACGCGTTTGATGATAGTGAACTTGATAGTTTCCACAAGCGCGCGCAAGAGCGCGTGGGAAGCCAGAGTGTGAAAGAATACTGTTGTGAGCCTAAATTGGATGGACTCGCCGTAAGTTTGTTATATGAGAATGGCGTATTAGTTCAGGCGGCCACTCGAGGCGATGGTACTGCGGGTGAAAACATCACAGAGAATGTGCGTACGATTAAAGCCATTCCTTTAAAACTCAGGGGTAATGACTGGCCAAATCGTCTTGAAGTTCGTGGTGAAGTCTTTATGCCGAAAGCTGGGTTTGATAAGCTCAATGAATTAGCAAGGAAGAAAGGCGAGAAAATCTTTGTTAATCCACGTAACGCTGCGGCAGGTAGCTTACGACAATTGGATTCACGTATTACGGCTTCTCGTCCGCTTAGCTTCTATGCATACAGTGTAGGCGTGGTGCAAGGCGCAGAATTGGCAGCAAGTCATTACGAACGCTTTTTGCAAATCAAATCTTGGGGGCTGCCAATGTGTCCGGAAACTAAGCGAGTTGAAAGCTTGGCGGATGTAAAAGCTTACTACCAAGATATATTGCAGCGTCGTGATGCCCTCCCTTATGAGATCGATGGTGTCGTTATTAAAATTGACGATATTGCCGTGCAAGAGCGTCTGGGGTTTGTTGCTCGCGCTCCACGTTGGGCGATTGCCTACAAATTCCCAGCTCAGGAAGAAATGACGACACTGAATGAAGTGGAGTTCCAAGTCGGTCGCACTGGTGCGATTACACCTGTTGCTAAACTAGAGCCTGTATTTGTTGGTGGGGTAACGGTAAGTAATGCGACGCTTCATAACGCAGATGAGATAGAACGTCTGCAAGTCAAGATTGGTGATCACGTTGTGATCCGCCGTGCTGGCGATGTTATTCCCCAAGTCGTTTCTGTCATCAAAGAGCGTCGACCAGAAACAGCTCGAGATATTGTTTTCCCAACTCAGTGTCCTGTTTGTGGTTCGCATGTTGAGCGGATCGAAGGAGAAGCGGTAACACGTTGTATGGGGGGCTTAGTTTGCCAAGCACAACGCAAACAAGCGCTAAAACACTTTGTTTCTCGTAAAGCGTTAGACGTTGACGGTTTAGGCGATAAAGTGATCGAGCAGCTTGTTGACCGTGAGATGGTGAAAACTCCTGCTGACTTATTTAAGTTATCTGCGGGGGTTTTAACCGTACTAGATCGCATGGGGCCAAAGTCTGCGCAGAATATTGTGAATGCGTTAGAAAAATCCAAAGAAACGACTTTACCTCGGTTTTTGTATTCACTGGGGATCCGTGAAGTTGGCGAGGCAACCGCAGCAAACTTAGCAATGCACTTTAAAACGTTGGGAGCGATCCAAAATGCTACCGAAGAGCAGTTGATTGAAGTGCAAGACATCGGTGCTGTGGTTGCTCAACATATTACGACTTTCTTTAGTGAAGAACAGAACCAAGCGGTGGTTAAAGATTTGCTTGAACAAGGGATACACTGGCCAGAGATTAATACTACTGAGCAGGTGGGGGAATTACCATTAGAAGGTAAGACGGTCGTATTGACAGGAACACTTTCTCAATTAGGTCGCACAGAGGCTAAAGAAGCCCTCCAATCCCTAGGTGCAAAAGTGACAGGTAGTGTTTCTAAGAAAACGGATATTTTGTTTGCTGGTGAAAATGCAGGTTCGAAGTTGGCAAAGGCACAAGAACTGGGTATCGAGATCAAAACAGAACAAGACTTACTCGAATTGATGAATTAAGTCTTCTCAAAAAAGCTAAAAAATAACTAAAAGCCCCGTATGGTAAGCATGCGGGGCTTTTTCTTGTTCATAATTAAGTGTTTTTTTATTGAGTAATTGATGCCTTTGTTCTTTTCAGTGATCAAGATCGAACCTTGGGTTATTGGTTTTTTTGGCTTTTTTAGTCTGCGAGTGACTTCAAGTTGATACTTTCAAGTTGAATTTAAGTGCTTAATTTTAAATGATATTTTATTGCGTTGTGTTGGTGTTGTTAAAAATAAGATCTGGATCAATAAGTTATATGGAACTTTGGAGTGGCTCATATTTTTTTAGAAAAAAAATAAGTTCCATTTGGATGTTTTTAGCTGCGAAGTTAGTCTTAATCACGTGGATACACGGTGTGTATGCAGGAACTAAAAAAAGCCAAATTAGAAATAATGAGGTTTGATCAGGAATTTACTTCTCTCCTTCGGCGGCCAACTAAAGGTGAGATAGAAAAATACAGCTATATCCATTTTTAGGAGTTTTTCCATGGACAAATTTTTTAAGGTTTCAGCGTTAACCGCAGCAATGTTTGGTGTTGTTGCTGTCGCTCCAGCTACAGCGTCTACTGAAAGTGCAGCAGGTGGCGAGTACGTAGAGAAAGTGAACGAATTTATGCAAGACTCAAGTCTGAATGCATTATTCATAGTTGATACTCGTTCACGAACTCGTACAACAGGTAAGCCCGGCGGTGAAAATGGTGACCGTTGGAGTCGTCTAAACTACTCTTCTTACAACGCAATTTTAGACTTCACTTCTGGCTACCACGATGGTTGGGTGGGCGCAGATGTTGCGGCTTACTACTCTGGCGATCTTTACAACGATAGTCTTTACAATTCAAACGAAGGCTACCTATGTAACGAAATCTCAACTTGTAACAACCTAGACTGGGGTGCAGGTGATGGTCAGCAGCTTAAAGTTTACAAAGCAGCGCTGAAATTCAAAGCAAACGAAAACTTTAATGCTCGTTTTGGTATGTTACAGGCTGGAGGTAACGGTACAATCGGTAACGTTTGGAGCTTTGTACCTGGTACTTACCGTGGTTTCGAACTGAACGCTAAACTTGGTGATTTCAACCTAAGCTACTTTGGCGCAGACCAATTTACAGCACCTTGGCTGCTTCACGAAGATGATTACGCACCAGCGCTTTGGTCTGACACTTCATGGAGCTACCTACACTCTCTAGGCCTAAACGGTAACCTAACTGACAGCTTGTTTATGCAACTTGGTTTGGGTCAAGCTACTGGCGTTCAATATGCAAATGGTGTTGACTGGGGTGCAGGTCAAGTAACTAGCTACCACAACGAAACTGACAACACTTCTTACAAGGCTTACTTGAAGTACACTGTTAGTGACCGTACAACTCTAGCATTTGATTTCTACGGTGTTGACGATGATGTGAAATACGATGGTCTAGGTTTCCACACTGGTCTATCTTTGAATCAATCTTTCGGCAAGCTAGCTTGGATGTCTGAGTTGCGCTACACAGACACAGATAACCGTGCGGACTTCGTTCCTCGTACTATTCATACATATGGTATGAACAATGGTACTTGGTCTCAGTGGTGGGACGCGCTATCTGACTGGAACAAAGCGGGTGAGCTAGCATGGTACAACCGTCTATCTTACAACCAAGGTAACGGCTGGAACTACTACCTAGGCTTTGGTTACGGTACTGGCGCTGACTCTGCAGCAAGCGGAGCATCAGGTGACTGGGATTACGAAAGCGAATACGCAGTTAACGCAACAGTATCTTACTCACTACAAAGTGGCGCGCTTAAAGGTTCTACCATTCGTTTACACGGTACAATCCTAGAACGTGATGAGTACGCAGGTGCTGGCGATGCGGATGAAACAGACTTACGTCTACAAGTTCTTATCCCTTACAGCTTCCACTAATACTTAATGGGATAATAAAAGGAGCCGCTAGGCTCCTTTTCTATTTCACTTCTCGGCCGTCGTATATTTTGCAATATAACGGTGGCAACATATGTACATTACCGTTTGGCAACTCACACTTTATCTCTGGGCCTAACGTACGACCACCGGATGCACCATTAGCATTAGTGGTTAACGGAATTATGGCAAAAGATATTACTAATAGACCAGATAAAAATCTCATAATAATCACCTTAATATAAACTTTAAATATCTACGTGCTTGTATAAACCGTGACTACGCAGAAAGGCAAGGTTGAATAGGGCTCTTATATCAAACTAAGCTCTTACTTCTTTACTATTCCCATTCCCCACCTCTAAATCGACACATTTCACTTGGAATATTCGTAACGTCGCCACTTGGCATCTTACATTCGACTATAGGTCCCAAATTAGTTGTACCGCCGTTTCCGTTGTTGTAGGCAAAGGAAGAAAAAGAAAAAATACCGCACAACATTAAAAAGAGAAGCTTATTCATAGTACATCCTCTTACTTACCAAATAAAAAGCACTCAACTTAAATGCTTATGCGTTAAGTATGTATCCGAGGATAAAAAGATCAAAAAATAATTCAATAAAGTTTTATTTTTTAAAATAAAATTAGATCGATAATTTACCTGGATATATTTCTATCTTATTGATTGTCGTGTGTTGAATAATTAAATAATAGGAAATGGTAGGTAGGGTATTAATAATATTACTAATACTTATTTTTTTCTCGATTTTAATTAAGGTAATGAAATGAAAGCAGTTGTTTAGATTAAAGTAATGGAGCATGATTTGCCCCATTACTTTGGCATAAATTAATTAGAATCAGGCTCAATGATTAAAATAATACCTTCAACATCGGTGATTCTTACGCGGGTACCGGCTGGAAGTGCTTGATCCGATTGTGCGGACCATGTGGTATCGGCTACCTTGATGCGATTGAGCCCGACGGAAAAGTCTTCTTCAAGGATAAGAGTACGCCCAATTAACTGCTTGTACTTTTGGTTCAGATCTCTTTCTTGGTCTTCTTGCTTGTCTTTAGACCATTGTCGTCGCCACCAAAGCCAGGTGGTGATTAAGCTGAAGCTTGCAAAGCAAAGCCATTGTAATTGCCAGCTCATTGGCAAAACGGTCATGATTGCTCCAACGATAAGTGCAGACACCCCGAGCCAGAGAAAATACCCTGCGGTACCAAGTAGCTCAACTGCTAAAAGAGCAAAGCCAAACGCTAGCCAATGCCAGAAAGAGATACCTTCCAGCAAACTAAAAAAATCCATAAATTATTCTTTACCTTGCTGTTTAAACATTTCTGCTATCCCTGCAACCGAGCCCATTAGTCCGGTTGCTTCTAATGGAAGCATAATGATTTTACCATTTTCGGCTTGACCAATGCTCTTGATCGCTTCGGTATAACCCTGTGCAATGAAGTAATTGACGGCTTGCATGTCACCTTTTGCAATGGCTTCGGAAACCATGTAAGTCGCTTTTGCTTCTGCTTGCGCGGCACGCTCACGTGCTTCTGCATGGAGAATAGCAGACTGCTTTTCACCTTCAGCTTTTAATATCTCTGATTGTTTATGACCTTCGGCCTTTAATATCTCAGCTTGGCGAACTCCTTCTGCTTCAAGAATTTCCGCACGCTTATTACGCTCGGCTTTCATTTGCGCATTCATTGCAGCGGTCAGATCGGCTGGTGGCTGGACATCTTTAATCTCAATTCGTGTGACTTTTACGCCCCAAGGGTTTGTTGCTTGGTCAACAATCGCCAACAGCTTAGAGTTGATCATGTCGCGTTGGCTCAGCATTTCGTCCAGTTCCATTGAACCTAAAACGGTACGAATGTTGGTAAGGGTCAAGTTTCTAATAGCGTGTTCTAAGTCGTTGACTTCATAAGCCGCTTTGGCAGCATCGATCACTTGAACAAATCCGACAGCGTCAATAACCACGTTAGCGTTATCTTTTGAAATGACCTCTTGCGCAGGAATATCGAGAACGCGCTCCATCATATTTACTTTTTGACCAACTTTATCAACGAATGGAATGATCAAGTTTAAACCCGGCTTTAATGTGTGGGTGTAGCGTCCGAAGCGTTCAACTGTCCAGTTGTTTCCTTGCGGAACCGTTTTAATGGCTGAAGATAAGATAACGACAGCAAGAACGACGAAAATACCGATGGTGATCAGTGAATCAATTGGCATAAGTTATTCCCTTAAGTGCATAATATTCGATCCATTTTTACCTATTTATAGACAATAGACAATTGAAGTTCTGAGACCTTTGAGAGGTTATTGGTCTTTTATATGACAAAGGCCGGAAACACCGGCCTTTGTTGTCTTATTCCTAGAAGAATGCGGCGCTTAGTACAAAATTGAGTAAAGCTGGCGACGATATTTGCTTGCTAATGCGTTACCTTGACCTAGCGCACTGAGAATATCCATAAAAGTCTTCTTCACGTCACCGTCTTGGGCGCCCGAGTCTTTTTTAAGAATATTCCACAGCAGTTCCAACGCTTCTTCATCCCGACCAACTTGGTTGTATTGTACCGCCAATTCACAAGCGAGTTCGAAGTTTGCCATGTCTGCTGCGTATGCTTGTTCTAGTCGCTGTAACTCAGGGCTATCTGCAGCCTGCAAATGCAGCTCGAGCTTGGCTATTAGGCTCTTGTAGTAGTTATCTTGATACTCGAGAGGGATAGCGTTCAGTAGTTCTTGGGCAATATCAAATTGTTTGGTTTCTAGCAAACAATCAGCCATCGCGAGTTTCACATCACCACGCTCTTGCAGCTCTGGCGGCAAAGTGTGGATGATGCTCAAAGCCTGAGCATGCTCACCTTGCTGAAGAAGTTCACTGACTTGTTTTAATAGTTGTTCATCTGGGCTTGGCAAATGCTTTTGTAGCATGGTAGCAATGGCATCAATTGGCTGGGGGCCTCCCAGACCATCGACGGCTTGACCATTTATAAACAGCGCGATAGTTGGCAATACTTGCACGCCAAATTGAGACGCTAAAGCGGGCTGATCTTCACAATTTAGTAGAGCAAGCGTAAATGCACCGTTGTACTGTTGAGCAAGAGATTGCAACTCAGGGAGTATCTGTGCGCTTTCTGGCTGAGCGTTGGCCCAAAAGTGGATCAAAACGGGCGTGTTCATTGATCCTTCAAGCGTTTCGCGAAAGTTCTGTTCTGTTATCTCAACGATAAATGGGGATTGCATCAGAGTATCCTTGCCTTGTGTCTTGTCGTTGATATTAGATATGGAGTTGATTTAGGTGAAATTCAAGCGACATTCACCATCAATAATGAATCATTCTATTTTGAGAAAACGTGAGGTAATAGAGTGAGGTTATTGCTGCTCAGGTGTTAGATAAAAAGAAAACGCTGCCGAAGCAGCGCAATTCTAATGCTATTTGTTAGTGCGGTATCAAAATAGGATGAACATGGTCAACACTACACCCACACTAAGCCAGTTAAGCTGATTTAATGTCATTGTTGCCTCGCAGTAGTATAAACATTGCTACAAAACGTAATGGGTGGCGATACCAAATCTAAGCAACTCAATCACTTTGGGCGAAAGAATCCCCGTTGAATTGCGTAGAAATTGATTCGTTTAGTTGAGGTTTTTTTAACCTGCATGTTCATAATGACATCACATTGTTACGGTGAAATTACATTTCGACAAAACTTTTTTATGCAGCCTGTCGCAAAATTTTATCAAGTACACGGGTTGGTAATAGTCTTTTCAAGACTGCGAATAATTTAGTCGGTGTAGTAATTCGATAACGAATTTTCGGTGAAACGCTAGTTAATGCATGAAGAACTGGTGCGATGCAAGACTCTGCAGGCAAAACAAATCGATTATTAGACTTGTCGTTGTTGAGTCGCTCTCTTTGTCCTTCATAAGCATGACGATGGGGGCTAGATTCAATATCAACCCACTTCTCAAAGGCTCGTAATGCATTGTTTCTAAATTGAGTTTCGATCGGTCCTGGTTCTATCAATGCCACTTTGATATTCGTATCCGCAAGCTCTAGCCTGAGCGTATCTGTCCAGCCTTCTAAGGCAAATTTTGATGCATTATAGGCACCACGGTATTTCATTGCGGCAAAACCAAGAACAGAGCTGTTTTGTATGATGCGTCCTTCGCCTTGCTGGCGCATATGAGGAAGCACCTCTCTGACCAACTGGTGCCAACCAAAAAAGTTGGTCTGAAATTGATCTTGAAGAGCCTCGGTGGGTAAGTCTTCCAGTGCTCCGGGCTGACCATAGGCACCATTATTGAACACTGCGTAAAGCTTACCTTCTGCTAACTCTAGCGCTTGCTTCACGCCCGAAGAAATGCTTTCTGGGCTATTTAGGTCTAGATTGATGCAGGTTAGCCCTTCATTAATTAGGCGCTGGACATCTTGTTCTTTCCTACAAGATGCAATGACATTAAATCCCTTGTTTTGTAGGGCGTGAGCGCACACGTAACCGATGCCGGTTGAACAACCCGTAATAAGAATCGACTTTTTCATAATTTAATTTAAGACTCAGAAACATTGATTAGAGCCATCATTCATCAGCTCCGGTCATGAAGCAAGTGCTTGAGTGCTGGCTCTATTCTGGAGTAGCTAAATTTAAAGCCCAGTTCGGTGAGTTTTTTGGGTTTGGCTCTCATGCTATCGAACAATAAGCAGGAAGATTCTCCCATTAGGAGTTCAATCGCCCATTTAGGCGTGAACAAGATATGCGGACGTTTGAGCGTTTTAGCTAGTGTACCGCTGAATATACGATTAGTCACAGGATGGGGGGCGCACATATTGAATGCACCGTGGGCATGTGGTGTTTCAAGCAAGTACATGATGGCGCGGACCATATCTAGGATGTGAATCCAAGGCATGTACTGATTACCGTTCCCAAGTGGGCCGCCTACGCCAAGCTTGTAAGGTAATAGCATCTTTGCCAACGCACCACCATTGAGGCCGAGTACCACGCCAGTTCTCATTAGACAAACCCGAGTTTGCTCCGACTCTGCGCGCTTGGCTATTTGCTCCCACTTTGCACAAACCTCGTGAGGAAAGTCGTCGCTATTAACATGTAAGCACTCATCAAACGGATGATCTTGTTGATCACCATAGTAGCCAACTGCCGAGCCACTAATAAAAACAGAGGGAGGTTCGGTACTTGCGTGGATCAGCTCAACAATTTGCTCGGTAATTTTCCAACGACTTTTGCAGATTTTTTCTTTTTGCTCGCTGGTCCACCTTTTATCCGCAATAGGCTCACCTGCAAGATTAATGACGGCATCAACGTGATTGAGATCGGCGAATGATTCGAGCGAGTCAAGGTATTCGATATTACCCAGATCAGCATGCTGTAGGCGTTGTTTTGCTCGCTCTGGAGAGCGTGTAAGTAGCATAACTTGGTGAGTTGATAGCAGCTTGAGCAACTCCGAGCCAATAAACCCAGTGCCACCTGTGAGTAATATCTTCATGTTATCTCTTTGAATGTACACGTATTAGAACATTATAGTCGTTTTGTGCTTAGCTTGATCATCTCAACACCATTATTTCTAGGATAGTGACAAGCTGACAGAGAGGCTATTAACTTCACATATTAGAAAATATGTAACTAAATGTTATAGATGGCGCTAGTGCATTCACGGTAGAAGAGTGAAATCTATGCCAGACTAGAAGTTATCGCTCATTGGAACGAGCGTAATCAGTTTGCACAATCAAGGAGGATAGGCATGGAAGCATTTGTTGCGCTTTTTCGAGCGCTCCTCAATAGTGCTCGTGACTTATTACCCATCATCATTGTTATCACTTTTTTCCAATTAGTCGTTTTGCAAGAGCCGCTGCCCAACCTGGTCTCCATTCTTTTTGGCTTGTTGCTTGTCGTTTTAGGATTAACCTTTTTTATCTTTGGCCTAGAACTTGGTCTTTTTCCTATCGGAGAGAGTATGGCTCAAGCCTTTGCAAAAAAAGGCAGCGTGTTTTGGTTATTAGTCTTTGCGTTTTGTTTGGGGTTTGGCACCACGATAGCTGAACCTGCATTAACCGCGGTAGCGGAAGAAGCCTCAGAAGTTGCGGCTGAGGGCGGAATGATCGCTAACTCAGAGCAGTCCATGCAGGATTACGGAGAAGGACTTCGAGTAACAGTAGCTCTCTCTGTGGGGATAGCCATCGTTATCGGCGTTTTGCGTATCTTAAAAGGGTGGCCGATTCATTACATGATCATTGGTGGCTATGTAGGCGTTGTAATACTGACGTGGTTTGCACCTGAAGCCATTATTGGCGTCGCTTACGATTCCGGAGGTGTAACCACGTCCACCATAACAGTACCTTTGGTCACTGCTCTGGGCGTCGGTTTAGCGTCTTCTATTAAAGGGCGCAACCCTATGGTGGATGGCTTTGGTTTAATTGCTTTTGCCTCGCTGTTACCGATGATGTTTGTGATGGTTTACGGAATGGTCGTAACATGATTTCAATTGATCATTTCCTAGACACTTTATTATCGACCGTTAGAGATGTCGTTCCCATCGCCAGCATTATTTTTGGTTTTCAGTTAGCCGTGTTAAGGCGTCCTGTTAGCAACCTTAAGAAAGTTTTGCTTGGGTTCGTTTATGTGATTTTCGGGCTAGCTCTTTTTTTACTTGGATTAGAAATGGCGTTGTTTCCACTTGGGGAGACGATGGCTGTGCAATTAACGGCGCCGGAGTTTTTACAAGAGTTCAAAGTATCTGTAGGGAAAGCCTTAATGTGGGTCGACTATTATTGGGTTTATACCTTCGCCTTTTTTATAGGCTTTAGTACCACGATTGCAGAGCCTTCTTTAATCGCTGTAGCGATAAAAGCAAACCAAGTCTCTGGAGGCAGTATCAGTATTAACGGCTTGCGCGTAGCCGTTGCGTTTGGGGTGGCAATTGGTATTGCATTAGGGAGTTACCGGATTGTCGTGGGCGATCCCATTCATTATTACATCATCGCGGGTTACATCGTCGTTGTGATTCAAACGTTTTACGCTCCTAAGCTTATTGTTCCACTCGCCTACGATTCTGGAGGCGTAACAACTTCTACTGTCACTGTCCCACTTGTAACTGCATTAGGGTTAGGGCTTGCTTCGACCGTCCCTGGAAGAAACCCAATGATTGATGGCTTTGGCTTGATCGCGTTTGCCAGTCTATTTCCTATGATCTCTGTGATGGGCTATGCGCAAATAACCCAGTGGCTGAATAAAAACGTCTCGGAGGAAGAAGAAAATGCGCTTTAAATTGATACTTGCGTTTGTTGAAGACAGCAAAACAGACAAGGTGTTGGACGCTGCACGCGATGCTGGTGCGACCGGTGCTACAGTGATTAACAATGCTCGCGGGCAAGGTTTAAATCAAAAGCGAACGTTTTTTGGTTTAACGCTAGAAGTGCAAAAAGATGTGCTGCTGTTTGTGGTCGAGGAACATCTCTCTCGACACATATTAGAAACCATTAATGAGGTTGGTGAATTTGACAGAGAGTCGGGGCAGGGCATTGCTATTCAGATCGATATTGAAGATGCAGTCGGTGTCGCGCATCAAGTAGAAACGTTGACCAAAGTGGTTGAGGATGAATTATGAGCAGTCAAACGATAATTAGAGTTCGAGATGTTATGGCGACAACGTATGTGATGGTTGATGGACTGATGACCGTATACGAAGGCATAACGCTAGCGAAAAAATACCAAGTCAAAGCGCTGGTGGTGAAAAAGCGAGATGATAATGATGAATATGGCATCGTGTTGATGAATGATATCGCCAAAAAGGTGCTGGCGAATAATCGTTCTCCTCAGCGCACAAATATTTATGAAATCATGACCAAGCCCGCTTTGTGTGTCGAACCAGATATGAACGTAAAATATTGTGCCCGTTTGTTTGAGCGATTTGGCATAAGCAGAGCGCCGGTCATTGAAAGTGGCGAGGTCATTGGGATGGTGAGTTATAACAATATTGTCATCAATGGTATGGTGCGAGAAGAAGTGTAATAGGTTGATATAAATGAAAAATCAACGATTTTTTCTCAAGTCAGCGACTGTTACAAAGAACTAAAATATTTAATATATGTTAGGTTGCATATGTGTTGATTCACCATTATTCTTTGCGCCCTAAGCCTAATGTCGAGGAATCTGTATCATGCCTTTAGTCTCTTGCCCCGTGTGTGAGAAACAAATCTCAAAACGCGCTCATGCATGTCCAGGATGCGGAGAGCCCGATCCGCTGCACCATCTAGCCAAATCAAAATTTATGTCGATGGTGTTTTGGATACTGGTGTTGGTTGGAACAGCGTATGCAGCATGGTTCTATGTTTTGCCTATGGTCATTGAATCATTGCGCTATCAGTAGTATTCAAACCGTCGTAGGTTGAGCTGCTAAAAAAATGCCGTAGAATGACCTCATACTTTTTGAGGAGACAATGTCGTGAAACTATTTTTTGCCTCAGACCTGCATGGCTCTTTGCCAGCAACTAAAGAAACCATTGAGCTATTTCTGGCCTCTGGTGCGCACCACATGATTTTGCTAGGAGATACGCTAAACCATGGGCCGCGAAACCCTATTCCGGAAGGCTACAACCCTCCACAGGTAGCAGACTTATTGAACCAATACAGTGATCAAATTATTTCTGTACGTGGCAACTGTGATAGTGAAGTGGACCAAATGCTATTGAAGTTTCCAATGATGATGGATTACTCATGGGTGCTACTTGAATCTGGCAAGAGAATCTTTTTGACTCATGGTCACTTGTACAACTCTGAAAAACGGCCGCCACTGCGCGAAGGTGATATCATCGCCCACGGGCATACACATGTTCCCGTCGCAGAGATGCAAGATGGAGCCATTATATTCAACCCAGGCTCGATGACATTCCCACGTAATGGCTTACCGAGAAGCTTTGGTACTCTAGAAGACAATAAGCTAACGGTAAAAACGCCAGAAGGCGAAGTATTAGCACAAACCATGATTTAACGGTTTTACTAAGTAAAAAAATAGGGAGCGAATTGCTCCCTATTTTGTGTCTGAATGTCCTAAATCGCGTTCTGGGTCGATAATGTCTCTAACGCGCTGTTTTAGCACCTTGGCTTCAGGAAAGCCGCTGTCTTTTTTCCGTTCCCAAATTTGCTGGCCATTACAGAAAATTTCGAAGCGACCACCTGTGTCTGGGTGTAAGCTGATTGTTTCTATTTCTTCACTAAAAGTATGCAGTAATTCTTGCGATAGCCAAGTTGAACGCAACATCCAGTTGCACTGGCGGCAGTAATAAATATCAATGATTGCTTTATCCATGAAACTTTCCTTTTAATCTTTTTAAACCAGCAACTTGATGCCCACCGCAAACGTGAGAATTTCGAATGCAACTTTAATCACTCTGTTACTGTATCGAGTCGCGGCCCATGCGCCTAAACTGCCGCCTAGAAAAGAGCTTAACAATAAAACAGGTAACCAAGCCCAGTGAATAGGCGCCCCTGCCTGTACGACGGCAATGCCTCCAATGCCATTCCAAAACAGGCCGACACAAATCATGGTGTAAGCAACGGCTTGTTTGTAGTCGTAACCAAACCAGCGCACCAAAAATAGTGTCACGAGCAAACCAGAACCTGCGGTAAGAGATCCGTTAATGATGCCGATGAACAGTAAGCCAATTCCACCAATAACCCAACCAATAGGATGACGGTTGCGTATTACTTCAGCTTGGCCTAGCGATGTCTTAAATCGCGAGTAGATACCCAGCGCTAGGATCATCGTGCCGAGCATCTTTTCCGCGATACCATCAGGGATCTGTACAATTAAGTTAGCCCCTAAAATCACGCCAATACTGCCGGACAAGATAAGGTAGAGCGCGACTTTCCATTTAATAGTGCCTGATCTTAAATGCGTGCTTGCTGCGCCTAAGCCTAAAGCGACCGAAGCCACCTTATGTGTGCCTAGCGCAACGGAGAACGGTAAGCCGAGAAAGATGAGTAAAGGGAATTGAAGCAAGCCTGCTCCGCCACCGGAAAGTGAAGCCAGCGTGTTGGCGATTAGTGAACCGAAAAAGAGAGTAGTGGTATCTAGCCAATCCATAAGCAAAACAAAGGGGGCGTCTTGCCCCCTTATCATCCAATCAAAATTAGTTTTTAAACAGTACCGAAGAACCGTGGTTCAAGCTAGTGAGCAATAGTGTTTTTTCGTTCACGACGTCAATACGACGACTTTGCTCCGCATCTAGCTTAAAAATTTGAGTAATTAAACGTAGCTGTGCTTCGGAAAAGTCTTTTGATTGAGAAGATGAAATATCTTTAAACTCCGAAGGCGAGACCAACAAATAGTTGTCACTTACTTCCCAGCGGCCTTTTTCCGAGATATTTATCGTTGATTCTGCGGTTGAACCTTGAGCGAATAGTTTTATATTTGCTACGCGAATATAGTCACCATTAGGGAGATATTTCACGTTTGATTCAACATTAACTCGGCGTAGTGGGCCGACAGTATCGTCAGGCAAGCTGTCTGTAATGACTGTCACCATGGTCGACTGCCATTCGTTTGCTGTGAGGAGCTGTTCCACTTTTAGGTCACTTCCCCAATACAACCAACTACTGAAAAGAACGGATACGGCCAAAACCGCAGATGCTAATTTAATCTTCATATTGGCCTCCTTTATTTGCAGATGTCTGTTGGATCGTTTTGACCTGCGAAAATACGCAGTGTTACGTTCTCGTAAGAGTGGTTACTGTCATGAATGTAGTTCAGAATCAGCTGGTTATTTTGTCCGCCAGTGGCAATCACTTCCACTGGCAACGAGTCTTCTGCATGGTGCTTCACGTAGCGCTCAATGCATTGCTCTATTGAGGGCAACCAGTTGTTGATTTGAGGGTGATTTACAGGTGTCATCACCGGTACATTTTGATACTCACCAATCTGACGGAATTGGGATTCCGCTGGGTTCGTGAATAACAATACGCAAACAGGAAGCAGCAGAGATAAAAAGATAATGACACGCGGTAGCCAGTTAATCGTGTTAGATGCTGGCTTCGGCTGAGTTTTAGTCGGCTCTACTTGAGGCTCAAGATCAGCAGTAGTATCGGTCACTATCTCTGTTGGTGGTGTATCGCTCGCTTCTAACTCCACTGCTGGCGCTTCGTGTTCAGAAGCGCTTTCTTCAACGTCAGTGTTAGAGTCAGTAGAAAATGGGCTCAAGCGTTCCACTGAACAAATGAGTTGGTAGCCACGTTTAGGTACCGTTTTAACAAACTCTGGAGATTTTGTTGAATCCTTCAACATCTTACGCAGAGTAGAAATCGCTTGAGTCAGGCTTGAGTCATCCACCTCAAAACCTTGCTCACGCCAAACAAACTCGTGAAGCTCGTTACGGGTTAAAACTTCGTTTGGTCTCTCTGCCAACATCAGAAGTATACGGCTTTCGTTGCTTCCTAATCGTACAACGTCGTTGCCGTTTTGTTGGTCAGCGAGCGAATTACTATTTGGATCAAAGGTGAACCTTTGAGCAAGTAGAAATTTGGTGCCAATGTTAGTCATTTAGTTCTTCTTAGATGGATGATGTTGTAATTATGGTGATTTATGTCACAAAATTACCGGGGCGCTTGGAGTGCGCACGACATTTTAGATGCTTTTAGACGGGTAGGATAATTAAAATTTTCTAAAAAAACACCGTTTTTAGCAATATTGACCTTGAATTTACATTTGTCAGCCACATGTTAAATGACATCTCGGTAAGGTGATTTCAAGGGGAAAGTCACAAACTTGTCCCTATGAAAAAGCCAATTAGTTTAGATGTTATGGAGCACACATGAGCGAAACCGTATCTCAAAATAAAGAAACTCGTGGTTTTCAATCAGAAGTAAAACAACTACTGCATTTAATGATCCATTCTCTTTATTCAAATAAAGAGATCTTTTTGCGCGAGCTGATCTCTAACGCATCAGATGCATCAGACAAACTGCGCTTTCAGGCGTTATCTAACCCAGATCTATACGAAGGTAATGCAGATCTTTGCGTGAAACTGTCGTTTGATGAAAGCGCAAATACCTTAACCATTTCTGATAACGGTATCGGTATGAGCCGTGATGATGTGATTGAGCACTTAGGAACAATCGCAAAATCTGGAACAGCCGAGTTTTTCTCAAAGCTATCTGAAGAGCAGAGCAAAGACTCTCAGCTTATTGGTCAGTTTGGTGTTGGTTTCTACTCGGCATTTATCGTTGCTGACGCCGTTACCGTGCGCACTCGCGCTGCGGGTCTAGCCGCTGATGAAGCGGTACAATGGCACTCAGCGGGTGAAGGTGAGTACACCATCGAAAACATTACCAAAGAGTCACGTGGTACCGACATCATTCTTCATATGCGTGAAGAGGGTAAAGAGTTTTTGAATGAGTGGCGTCTACGTGACGTTATCAGTAAGTACTCTGATCACATCGGCATTCCTGTTTCAATCCAAACTGTCGTTCGTGATGACGAAGGCAAGGAAACAGATGAGAAAAAGTGGGAGCAAATCAACAAAGCCCAAGCACTGTGGACGCGTAACAAATCTGATATTTCAGAAGAAGAGTATCAAGAGTTCTACAAGCACGTATCACATGACTTTGCCGATCCCTTGGTCTGGAGTCATAACCGTGTAGAAGGTAAAAACGACTACACGAGCTTACTATACATCCCATCGAAAGCACCTTGGGATATGATGAACCGCGACCACAAATCAGGCTTGAAACTGTACGTACAGCGCGTATTCATTATGGACGATGCAGAGCAATTTATGCCGTCATACTTACGCTTCGTACGTGGTTTAATAGACTCAAACGATTTACCGCTAAACGTATCGCGTGAGATCTTACAAGACAATAAAGTGACTCAGTCTCTACGTAATGCTTGTACTAAGCGCGTGCTAACGATGCTCGAGCGTATGGCCAAGAATGACGAAGAGAAATACCAATCATTCTGGAAAGAGTTTGGTCTTGTGATGAAAGAGGGCCCTGCGGAGGACTTTGCAAACAAAGAGAAAGTTGCAGGTTTATTGCGCTTTGCTTCAACTGAAGTGGACTCTTCTGAGCAAACTGTGGGCTTGGCGTCTTACGTTGAGCGCATGAAAGAAGGTCAAGATAAGATCTACTACTTGACGGCAGACAGCTATGCAGCTGCGAAAAACAGCCCTCACTTAGAACAGTTCAAAGCGAAAGGCATTGAAGTTATCTTGATGTACGACCGCATTGATGAGTGGCTGATGAACTACTTAACTGAGTTTGATGGTAAACAGTTCCAGTCAATCACTAAAGCTGGGCTTGATCTAAGTCAGTTTGAAGATGAAGCAGAAAAAGAGAAGCAAAAAGAAACCGAAGAAGAGTTCAAGTCGGTTGTAGAGCGCACGAAGTCTTACCTAGGCGATCGTGTGAAAGAAGTTCGTACGACCTTCAAACTCGCATCTACGCCTGCTGTTGTGGTAACGGACGATTACGAAATGGGCACTCAAATGGCGAAGCTTCTTGCGGCAGCTGGTCAAGCTGTGCCGGAAGTGAAATACATCTTTGAGCTAAACCCTGAGCACAAATTGGTTAAGCGTATGGCTGACGAAGCCGATGAAGAAGCGTTTGGTCGCTGGGTTGAAGTTCTGCTTGGTCAGGCAATGCTAGCGGAGCGAGGCTCTATTGAGGATCCAACAGAGTTCTTAGGAGCCGTTAATCAACTTTTGACTAAGGTGTAATAACCTCTGCAAATCAAAAAGCTCGCATTTCGCGAGCTTTTTGTTTGTTGTCGCAAAATTTTGCATCTCAAGTGCTGAGTTAATAATCAATAGGGCGTGAAAGAGGGTACTGTTAACATTCTTTAGTCTTAATACACTCTTTGCTCAGAGAACCTGTGATAGAATCTGCGACTTGAATGTGAGTAATAAGGCGTGTATTTTTGCTCGCCTATATACGTTATACCGAAACTTATCGTTGCAGGTGCTTCTCAGGTTTGATGTCTAAGAGGTCAGCTATTGTGAGCTTCGGTATAAATCTTAAATATTAAAGAGGATAAATCATGCGCATCATTCTTCTAGGTGCTCCAGGTGCAGGTAAAGGCACACAAGCAAACTTCATCATGGAAAAATACGGTATTCCACAAATCTCTACTGGTGATATGCTTCGTGCTGCTATCAAAGCAGGTACAGAGCTTGGTAAACAAGCTAAAGCTGTTATTGACGCTGGTCAGCTAGTTTCTGATGAAATCATCCTTGGTCTTATCAAAGAGCGTATCGCTCAAGAAGACTGTGCAAACGGTTTCCTACTAGATGGTTTCCCACGTACTATCCCTCAAGCTGACGGCCTAAAAGAAATGGGCGTAGACGTAGACTACGTTATCGAATTTGACGTTGCAGACGATGTGATTGTTGAGCGTATGGCTGGTCGTCGTGCTCACCTTCCTTCTGGTCGTACTTACCACGTGGTTTACAACCCGCCTAAAGTGGAAGGTAAAGATGATGTAACTGGTGAAGATCTTGTTGTTCGTGATGACGACAAAGAAGAAACAGTACGTGCTCGTCTAGGTGTTTACCACGAGCAAACTGCACCGCTAATCAACTACTACGGCAAAGAAGCTGAAGCAGGCAAGACTAAGTACCTTAAGTTTGATGGTACTAAGCAAGTAGCTGAAGTTAGTGCGGATATCGAGAAAGCACTATCTTAATTTGCTGAAGTCAAAAATTTAATATTTTGATATATTGAAAGCGGCCCAAGTGGTCGCTTTTTTAGTTTACTCGTAAACATATATCTAATTAACCTCAGCTCGGCTATTCGTTACTTCGAGGTTACTTAAATATATGAACCAAGCCGTTTACCATGAATAGGATGTTATGAAAGAGAATAATAAACAGGGTGTACTCCTAGTTAACCTGGGAACTCCTGACGCACCAACCGCTCCTGCCGTAAAGCGCTTTTTAAGTCAGTTTCTTCATGATCACCGAGTGGTAGACATGACTCGATGGCTTTGGTGTCCACTATTGCACGGCGTTATCCTTCCTATCCGAGCTCCTAAAGTTGCCAAACTCTATCAATCAGTATGGATGGAAGAGGGCTCGCCGTTGATGGTGTACTCTAAACGCCAAACGGAAAAGTTGGCACAAAAGCTTGATATACCTGTAGAGCTTGGTATGACGTATGGTAACCCAGGTTTACAATCAGGCTTTGAAGCCCTATTGGCGCAAGGCGTTGATGAAGTCATTGTTTTACCTTTGTATCCGCAATACTCGGGCACAACAACGGCAGCGGTTTCTGACGGAATCACTAAAGCATTTAAAAACCTGCCTGTGATGCCAAGCTTTAGCTTTATTCGTGATTATTACAATCACCCGAAATATATTGAAGCGTTAGCGCATTCAGTTCGTGAACATTGGCAAAAGAATGGTCAGGGAGATTACCTGCTGTGTTCTTATCATGGTATTCCAAAACGCTATGCTGACAATGGTGATGTTTACCCACAGCATTGTGAAGAGACGACTCGCTTGCTTGGGGAAGCGTTAGGTTTAAGCGAACAACAAATTGGCATGACGTATCAGTCCCGATTTGGGAGAGAAGAGTGGCTTCAACCTTATACCGATAAGACCCTAGAGGCACTTCCTGCAAAGGGTGTGAAAAATATTAATGTTGTGACCCCCGCATTTTCGTCAGATTGTTTAGAGACGTTGGAAGAGATCTCGGAAGAGTGTAAAGAGATTTTCCTTGAAGCTGGTGGCGAAAACTTTACCTACATCCCTTGTTTGAACGATAGTGAACTTCATATCGAGATGATGGTTGAGTTAGTTCAATCTAAACTTTAGATACAAAAAAGGGTCGCAATAGCGACCCTTTCTACGTTTAGTTGAGCGATCAAGCAACTTGTACTTGCTGCTCTTCTACTTGCTCTGCCGTGCTGTGCGTATTTTCAGCGCCATGCATCCAGCGAACGAGTGTATTAGAGAATAGGAGCAAAATTACGCCACTTACGGTTGCGCTGACCGCAATACCACTAAAGATAGCCATAGCGCCTAACTCGCCTACGTGAGAGCCCACATAGCCCGCAACATAGTTAGCAATCGCATTACAGCCAAACCATGCACCCATCATAAGTGAAGCTAAGCGAAGCGGTGCTAATTTAGTCACCAATGAAAGACCAATTGGTGATAAACACAGCTCGCCTAATGTGTGGAAGAAGAAAGCGCCGACCAACCATAACATCGATGTTTTTACTGTTGTATCTCCACCTTGTTCTAGCACTGCGCCAACCATACAAAGGAAACCAATCGCCAAGAAAAATAGTGCCATCGCAAATTTCACTGGCGAAGTAGGTTCACGTTTACCCAATTTTACCCAAAGGACAGCCAGAACTGGCGCTAGAGTAATAATGAAAAATGGGTTTAGTGATTGGAACCACGCAGCAGGAACTTCGAAACCACCAATCATGCGATCAGTATATTGTTGAGTGTAGATGTTCATCAGACCACCAGCTTGTTCAAAGCCTGCCCAGAAGACAATAGTGAATAAGCTCATGACCAGAATTACTTTTAGTCGATTCACTTCTTCTTTGGTGAGTGGCTGCTTCGTGGTGGCGTTTTTGTTGTTTAGATCTCGTTTCGCCGCTGGTTCGCGACCAATATCACCAAGCCATGATTGAGCCAGTACCATTTGCATCACTAGGCTAACCAGCATACCCACACCAGCGGCAACAAAGCCAGCTTTCCAACCGTAAGAGGTTGTCACAGAGCCAGAAACGACGCCGGCAAGTAATGCACCTAAGTTGATACCCATATAAAAGATAGTGAATGCGCCGTCACGACGGTTGTCACCTTCTTGATAAAGGTCGCCAACCATGGTTGAGATATTTGGCTTAAAGAGACCGTTACCAGTGATAAGTAGGCCAAGACCTAAATAGAAACTGTGTAGCGAACCAATACCTAAAGCATCAGCAGGAAGTGCAAGAGTAAACTGGCCGATGGCCATTAACGCGCCACCAAGCAAAATTGAGCGACGTTGACCTAAATAGTTATCTGCTAGGTAACCACCGATAAGAGGCGTGATATACACAAGCCCTGTGTATATGCCGTATAGGTCTAATGCGTCTTTGGTTGACCAGCCAAGGCCGCCATTCATTGTTGTATCAGTAAGGTAAAGCACGAGAATGGCACGCATTGCGTAGTAAGAAAAGCGTTCCCACAGTTCTGTACCGAACAATAAGAAAAGGCCACGTGGATGACCAAAATATTGATGTTGGTTTGACATAAGCTCTTCTAATAATAGTTATTACATTTTTTAACGACTTCTACGTATACAATGCAATTCAACGAGTGACAAATAATAAAATTTTGCCATTCAACTATTTTTGTTTGTTAAGTGGCTGTTTTTGATTGGATTTGCAGATTATATGATGGTGTATTGGTTGTGTTACAAACTTAATTTCCATTTTTGCCTATGGACTTCTTTATCGTAAGTTGCTGAAAAATGTCGTTAATGCGAGCGATGTATAATCATACTTTTATAGATAAACTGAATATCAATGACTCAACTTTGGCTTAATGCTAGGATAAAAACAAAATAGAATTGGCTAGTAAAAAGATGAAACGTTGGTATCTACTTTATTGTAAACGTGGGGAGCAGGTTAGGGCGAAACAACACCTTGAAAATCAAGGTGTAGAGTGCTTTTATCCAACTGTAGAAGTTGAGAAGATTTTGCGCGGTAAAAGACAAAAAGTCGAGGAACCGCTGTTTCCTTGTTACGTATTCGCTTACTTTGATTATGAGCAAGGGCCAAACTTCACCTCAGTCCGCTCTACTCGAGGTGTTGTTGACTTTGTGCGTTTTGGTGCTCAACCGAAAGAAGTTCAAGGTGACTTGGTCTTCGAATTGATGCAGCTAGAAAAGTGTTGTAATGACAATACCGTTTCTGAATGTATGCCAAAACCAGGCGATCAAATTAGAGTTAAAAGCGGTCAATTTGCGGGCATAGATGCCATCTTCCAAGAACAAGATGGTGAGAAACGCTCAATTATGCTAGTTCAGATGATCACCAAGCGTGTGCCTGTCAGCATAGACAATAGTGATTTAGATTTAAAATAGCCTAATTCCATCAAACATAAAAAGAGGTGCAAAAGCACCTCTTTTTGATCGTATCTAATTTTCTGTCTGTTTTAAAAGGATTGGACGAACCGACCCTTATCTTTATCGTAGAGAATTAGTATGAGTCGTTGTGAACGGTCTGTACTGCACGACCTGATGGGTCAACACAGTTTTGGAACGATTCATCCCATTCAATCGCCTTCGCTGAAGAACACGCTACTGAAGGGCCTCCTGGTACACACTCTGCTGCTGATGGAAGTGGGAATAACTCTTCAAAGATTTCACGGTACACGTAGCCTTCTTTTGTCGTTGGCGTGTTGTATGGGAATCGATATTGAGCAGTTTCCATCTGCTGGTCTGTCACTTTCTGTTCTGCTACTTCTTTCAGCGTATCGATCCAGCTGTAGCCAACGCCATCAGAAAACTGCTCTTTTTGACGCCATGCGATCGATTCTGGCAGGTAGTGCTCGAAGCACTCACGAAGGATGTGTTTCTCCATTTTACCGTTGCCACACATCTTGTCTGCTGGGTTCAAGCGCATTGCTACATCAATGAACTCTTTATCTAGGAAAGGTACGCGTCCTTCAACTCCCCATGCTGCCAGCGACTTGTTAGCACGAGCACAGTCGAACATGTTCAGAGCAAGCAGTTTACGCACTGTCTCCTCGTGGAACTCTTTCGCGTTTGGCGCTTTGTGGAAGTAAAGGTAGCCACCAAAGATTTCGTCAGCGCCCTCACCAGACAATACCATCTTGATACCCATCGCTTTGATCTTACGACCCATTAAGAACATAGGTGTTGATGCGCGGATAGTCGTCACGTCATACGTTTCAATGTGGTAAATCACGTCACGAATCGCGTCCAAACCTTCTTGAATCGTGTACGTCATTTCGTGGTGAACGGTACCAATTTGGTCGGCAACTTCGCGAGCTGCTTTCAGGTCAGGCGCGCCTTCTAGGCCAACAGCAAAAGAGTGCAGTTGAGGCCACCAAGCTTCAGACTTTTCATCATCTTCAATACGCATCGCTGCAAAGCGTTTTGCTACCGCAGATGTAATAGAAGAATCTAGACCGCCTGAAAGAAGTACACCGTAAGGCACGTCAGTCATTAGTTGGCGTTTAACAGCCGCTTCTAGCGCTTCAGTCAATTCTTCTTTGCTAGTGCTGTTACCTTGTACTGCTGCGTACTCGTTCCAGTCACGAACATAGTAACGTGTTGGCTCAGTATCTTTAGAGCTGTAGTAGCTACCAGGAGGGAATTCACTTACTGTTTTACATACTGGAACAAGAGCCTTCATCTCTGATGCCACATAGTAGTTACCATGCTCATCGTGACCTTGATAAAGAGGGATAATACCAATATGGTCACGGCCGACTAAATACTCATCTTTTTCTTCGTCGTAGAGCACAAAAGCGAAAATACCGTTTAGTTCTTCAAGGAGATCTGCACCCATATCTTGGTAAAGTGCAAGAATGACTTCACAGTCTGAATCGGTTTGAAATTCGTACTTTCCTTCGTAACGAGCACGAATTTCTTTATGGTTGTAGATTTCACCATTGACGGCAAGGGTGAGCTTCTTATCAGGGCTGTATAGCGGCTGTGCACCACTATTTAGACCAACAATCGCCAAGCGCTCGTGCGCTAAAATAGCACGCTCTGAAGAGTAAATCCCAGACCAGTCTGGGCCACGGTGACGAAGTTTTTTCGACATCTCTAATGCGATAGGGCGCAATGCGGCTGCATCGCTTTTAATGTCTAAAATGCCAAATACTGAACACATACTACATCCTTACTAAACTAAACAATTTCTAATCGGTATGGTTTAAATTTGCCATTACTAATAAAAAAAGCAACGTTTTGTGATTAAAAAAATGATAAAAGGCCTTGTTGTATGGAAAATATTTAACTCAACCGTTGTTTTGGTGAATGAGATCAAGGTTTGGTATAAAAACTATACAAAAAAGGCTTTCTATCAATAGAAAGCCTTCCGAAAAATATCAGTGCTGTTGCTTATTTAATTGGTGTGAATTTAGGTTGAAGTTGTTTACAGACGTGTCGAGCAAAACCGCTACCAGCTTCACTATAAATATTGAATGCTGCGTCAACGCCATTTTCAAGTAAGCCTTCCAATTGATCTGGGTATTCGGCGATAGCGGCAATTTGCCCCTTATATTTTCTGCGTTTAAGCTGCTCAAGTGCTGTTTGGTTACCTTGATGATGTGGCATTGCAAGCAGAACCAGTTTTACATGACCTGTATCTAAAATTCGCTCCCAGAAATCCGGGTCGGTGGCATCACCAGAAATCACATTTCTTCCTTCTGAACGATGATGATGTGCAGCGTCTTCACGAATTTCTATACCCAATGAAATTTTGCCATAGCGTGAACGTAGCTCATCATAAGCGCCCGTTCCAATACGCCCCATACCTAAGATCAATACTTGGGCATGACCTGGGTTGATGAGTTGGTCGCGTTGATTGAGCTTTTCTACCGCTGTCTCTTGCAGCCACTTACCTGAATGTTGATAAATTTTATGGCTAAGGCGGTTAAGTGGCGCGGAAATTACAAAGGATACCGACACCGCAACCGCAATCGCAGCAAGCATATCACTTGGCATCCAGCCCATTTTATAGGCCAACCCAGCAACAATAAGACCAAACTCACTGTAGTTAAATAGTGATAAAGAGGCGAGCAAAGAGGTACGTACTCGAAACTTAAAATGATTAATAGTGACGAAGTACAAGAGTCCTTTGATTGGTAGCAGTAAGATAAATAGCAGGGCGAGAACGATGCCATTCACGCTCAATGAGGCGGATAAACCAATGTTCAAAAAGAAGCAGACTAAAAAGAGCTCCTTCATATTGAATAATGACTTGGATAGTTCTGAGGCTTTTGGGTGACCTGCGAGTAGCATGCCTAAAATTAGCGCGCCCAAGTCTGGTTTCATCCCGACCAACTCGAATAGCCCAGCACCGACAACAAGCGCGAAGAAAATACCGAATAGCACCAGCATTTCGCCGTGGCCAACTTTATCGAGCAGCTTATAGAATAGGGGACGAAGGAAAGGCAGTGCGAACAAACCGATGGCATACCATTCTGGGACTTTTCCGGTTGAAGCAGTCAGGAATACTACGGCAAAAATATCTTGCATAACCAAGATACCGATCGCGAGTGTGCCGTAGGTCGCGTTCATTTCGCCTTTTTCTTGCAATGCTTTTACGGCAAAAACGGTACTAGAGAACGATAGTGCAAAAGCTAAAAGCAGGATTTGGCTGCCGTCCATACTGGCTAGCGAAGTCAAGCCCAGTAGTTTTAAGCCGGATAACGCTAGGGCAAAAAAAGCGGTAGAGAGTATGTTGTGGGCGGTTGCCCCTCCCCATATTTCTTTGGACAGCAGGGTTTTTACATCGAGTTTGAGTCCAATAGTAAACAGAAGAAGAGTAACACCAAGATCTGCGAGAGTGACAATAACGTCATTGCTTTGGTAACCAAATGCATGCAAGCCAAATCCAGCTAGTAGAAAACCAACGAGGGGAGGGAGGCTGCATTTAAGCGCAATAAAACCAGCTAAAAAAGCGGCTGTAATTAGAATAATTTCCATACTGTTGAGCTGTATTCCTGATATACGAAAACGGGCTGTGAAAACACAGCCCGAGATTGTAACTCAATTGGTTGTATAAACTTAGTCTTCCAGTAACTTTTGTAACAAAACTCCGTTTAGCATAGCGCGTTTAATCATCGCAAATGCGCCCATCGTTGGCTGCTTATCAATGTGAGAAGCCACGATAGGGAGGTCGTTATGGAAAGTTTTAAGAGATTGATTCTCTACGTTGCGTTGAATTGCAGGGAAAACAATATCTTGTGCTGCAGTAATATCGCCAGCAATTACAATTTTCTGTGGATTAAATAAGTTAACCGTAATCGCAATCGCTTTACCTAGCTGGTTGCCCACTCGCACTAAACTCTGTTTCGCAAGTTCATCACCATTCATTGCGTGCTGACATACCGATTCAATTGTGATGTTTTCAAGGTCGGTTAAGCTTGATTCGTATCCTTGAGTAATCAGTTGCTTCACTCGTTGAATAATCGCTGGGTTTGCAGCTACGGTTTCTAAACAGCCAAAGTTTCCACATTGGCATTGCTCACCAAGCGGGTCGATTTGGATATGACCAATTTCACCGACGTTGCGGTTAAAACCAAGAAAAACCTGGCCGTTAACGATAATACCTGCGCCAGTACCGCGGTGGACGCTAACCAAAATAGAATCCTGGCAGTCTTGGCTTGCTCCAAAGTAGTGCTCAGCCAACGCCATGCCACGTACGTCGTTGCCAACAAAGCATGCTGTATTAAACTTCTCTCCAACAATTTCACCGAGAGCAAGATTATCGATATCGGTATTAGGCATGTATTCGACCACGCCAGTTGTTGGGTTAACAAGGCCCGGTAAAGTGATGCCGATAGCGATGAGTTGATCAATTTTGTCTTCGCAACGGCTTACGAAATCTTTTAATAAATCGATAAGTCCTGCGATTAAGTCTGCTTGGTTAGTGTAGTGCAGTTCATGCTGATCTTCTGCCAGCGCGGTACCACCTAAATCGTATAAACTGAACTGTACGTAATCTCGACCTAAGCGAACGGCAATCGAATGAAAAGGTTTGACTTCAGTAGTCAAAGAGATCGCACGACGACCACCAGTTGAAGCTTGTTGGGCGACCTCCTTAATAAGGCCGCGCTCTAAAAGTTGGCGGGTTATTTTGGTAACACTAGCAGGCGCGAGCTGACTCACGTCCGCGACTTGAATACGGGAGATAGGACCTTGCTGATCAATCAGCCTATATACCGCAGCGCTGTTAAGCTGTTTTACTAAATCTACATTACCAATCTGTCCGCCATTCATGCTTAATTTTGCTCGTATTGTCCGTTAACAACCGTCGCTTTTACTTTAAAGTCACGATCGAAAATAGTCAGGTTTGCAACCATCCCTTTTCGAACTCGGCCAAGGCGATCCTCAACACCAATTGCTGTTGCTGGGTATAACGTGGCCATTCGTAGAGCTTCGTCTAAAGCGATCCCCGCGTGCTCAACTGAATTCTGAACTGCTTCAATCATTGTCAAAGCTGAGCCGCCTAGCGTGCCATTTTCATCAACACACTTACCATCTCGGTAATATACTTTCTTACCGACAAAAATAAAGTGATCAATGTTAGCACCTGCTGGAGCTGTGGCATCCGTCACCAAAACAAGCTTTTCACCTTTGATTTTATGAGCAATTCGGATGTTTGCGTAGTCGACGTGAAAACCATCAGCAATAATGCCAGCATATACGTCAGGAGTATCGTAAATTGCACCAACAACTCCTGGCTCACGACCAACCATTGGTGTCATTGCATTAAAGAGGTGTGTAGCAAAAGTAATGCCTGCTTCAAAGCTTTTACGTGCTTCGGCGTAGGTTGCATTTGTGTGGCCAATTGAAACCACGATGCCAGCAGCCTTTAATCGCGCAATATGCTCTGGGTCGTTATGCTCAGGTGCTAGTGTTACTTTCGCTACGATATCGGCGTTTGCGCAGATAAGGTCGATCATGCTTTCGTCTGATGGGCGAATAAAATCGACGTTATGGATGCCTTTTTTCGCGACGTTAAGGTAAGGACCTTCGAGGTGTAAACCAAGCGATTGATTTTGATACTTGTTGTGGTACTCACGAGCTGCGGCAATTGCAGTTCGCATATCTTCATCAGATGACGTAATGAGTGTTGGCAGGAAGCTAGTACAGCCAGATTTGAGGTTTGCCTGGTGCATGATTTGCATGGTTTCAGGGGTAATTGCATCGTTTAGCATTACACCGCCACAACCGTTCAACTGCAGATCGATAAAGCCTGGACTTAGATTAGCGCCTGCAAGGTCTTTTACTTCGATGCTTTGAGGTAGCTCAGAAACCGGCACAATAGATTGAATAAGATCGTTTTCGATGATGACCGCATGATCGGTAAGAACATCACTACCGGTATAAATTTTACAGTTACTTAGCGCGTACATAGTTAGCTAGTCCTTATAGATGAGAATTCAATTTCTATATCGTTATCTAAGTAGAGACTGCTTCAGTCATATGGGTACTTAGTTTGTATCACTGAATTAGATAACGAGTCACATACAGCAAGTCGCGTTTTATCGATGTTATTGTCATAGTAACTAACTGAAAAGTAATAATTGTATGGTTTTTTATGATTCTTTTTCAGAGCAAAGTTACAGTGATTTACCCGCCTAGATACCAAAATAACACTGATTCTGCCTTGCATAAAGTGCGAGAATATTATCTTTAAAACACCATTTTTTCGTATAATAAAATAAGTTTTATGATCTCGCCAGCAAAAACCTTCCGAAAGGGCAAATTGTGGTGATTATGATCACAAACGGTGAGCTTTTAATTTGCGGAGCAAAATTAATATCATAAACTTAGGATGACTAAATTGGACGGCTGAAATAAGTCATTCAACATAACATCTAATCCTATAGGGGGAACTTAAGGTGAACATTCTCGGATACTTCCAGAAGGTGGGTAAGGCGCTTATGGTGCCGGTTGCCACACTTCCTGCAGCAGCAATACTCATGGGTATTGGCTACTGGATCGACCCAAATGGCTGGGGCGCAAACAGTGCACTTGCTGCATTTCTTATTAAAGCTGGTGCAGCGATCATTGACAATATGTCAGTATTGTTCGCTGTTGGTGTTGCTTACGGAATGTCTAAAGACAAAGATGGCGCCGCTGCACTTTCAGGTTTCGTGGGCTTCTTAGTTGTCACAACGCTTTTGGCCCCTGGTGCAGTATCACAAATTCAAGGCATTGACCCAAGTGAAGTACCTGCTGCATTTGGTAAAATCAATAACCAGTTCGTCGGTATCTTGGTTGGTATTGTTTCTGCTGAGTTGTACAACCGTTTTTCTCACGTAGAGCTGCACAAAGCACTGGCGTTTTTCTCTGGCAAGCGTCTTGTACCGATCCTAACGTCTTTTGCTGGTATCGTTATTGCGTTCATCCTGATGTACGTTTGGCCATCAGTTTACGGCGGTCTGGTCAGTTTTGGTGAAAGCATTCAAGGTATGGGTGAAGCAGGTGCAGGTGTTTACGCATTCTTCAACCGTCTTCTAATTCCTGTTGGTCTGCACCATGCACTAAACTCAGTGTTCTGGTTTGATGTTGCTGGTATTAATGACATTCCAAACTTCCTTGGCGGTGCGAAATCATTAGCTGAAGGCACGGCAACGGTAGGTGTTACGGGGATGTACCAAGCGGGCTTCTTCCCAATCATGATGTTTGGTTTACCAGGTGCTGCTCTAGCGATGTACCATACTGCGAAATCAAAGAATAAAGAGAAAGTGGCATCTATCATGATTGCAGCTGCGTTTGCTTCATTCTTTACAGGTGTAACAGAACCACTTGAATTTGCATTCATGTTCCTTGCTCCAGGACTGTACGTTCTTCACGCAGCGCTGACTGGTCTATCAGTTTATATCGCGGCATCAATGCAGTGGATTGCAGGTTTCGGTTTCTCTGCTGGTTTAGTCGACTTAGTATTGTCGACTCGTAACCCGCTAGCGGTAAATTGGTACATGCTCATTGTACAAGGTCTTGGTTTCTTTGCGGTTTACTACTTCGTGTTCCGTACCGTGATTGTTAAGTTTGGCCTTAAAACACCGGGACGTGAAGATGATGAAGAAGCTTCATCTAACGTGGCTGGATCAAGCAATTCTTCAGAGCTTGCTCGTCAGTACTTGAAAGCACTTGGCGGTCATGACAACCTAAGTTCTATCGATGCCTGTATTACTCGTTTGCGCCTTTCTGTGAAAGATATGAGCATTATCAATGAGAAAACTCTGAAAGATCTTGGAGCTATGGGAGTTGTGAAGCTAGGTACAAACAACCTACAAGTTATCCTTGGTCCACTAGCAGAGATTGTTGCTGGTGAGATGAAGAATGTATCTAAAGATGAAGACTTAAGTGGTGTTCAGTTACCAGCTTAACTGTTTAATAGTGGTGCGATTGTTTGTTATTGGTATTGCAAACAATTGATACTACAACATCGCAAAAGGCCTCCGCAGGAGGCCTTTTTTCGTTTAGGCCCTTTGAATCTGCTTTGCTTTCACGCCAACTCGATAAATATTGTCGTTTTAGAGCGAGTTCTTGTTGTCTAATTGCTTAGAATTGTGGATCATTAGGAACAATGTACTCTGTGAAACCATACTTGGATACAGGGTTCCGTTTTCTCTGACAATACTAATATTTTTGAGGTGCTATAGATGAGTGAAGCTGATGCTCGTCCATCAAACTTTATTCGCCAGATCATTGATAAAGATCTAGCGGATGGTAAACACACTAGCGTGCATACTCGATTCCCGCCGGAGCCAAATGGCTACCTGCATATCGGTCATGCTAAGTCTATCTGTTTGAACTTCGGTATTGCTCAGGACTACCAGGGTCAATGTAATCTGCGTTTCGACGATACAAACCCTGAAAAAGAAGACATCGAATACGTTGAGTCTATCAAGAAAGATGTAAACTGGTTGGGCTTTGAGTGGAGTGGTGAAGTATGTTACTCATCAAACTACTTCGATAAGCTTTACGAATATGCAATTGAATTGATTAACAAAGGCTTAGCGTACGTAGATGAGCTAAGTCCAGAGCAAATTCGTGAATACCGCGGCACACTAAAGGCGCCAGGTAAACCAAGTCCATACCGTGACCGTTCTGTTGAAGAGAACTTGGCGTTGTTTGAAAAAATGCGCGCTGGTGAATTTGAAGAAGGTAAAGCGTGTCTTCGTGCTAAAATCGACATGGGTTCTTCATTCATGGTCATGCGCGATCCAGTTTTATACCGTGTGCGTTTTGCTACGCACCACCAAACTGGTGATAAGTGGTGCATTTACCCAATGTACGACTTTACGCACTGTATTTCTGATGCATTAGAAGGCATTACGCACTCTATTTGTACGCTTGAATTCATGGATAACCGTCGTCTGTACGATTGGGTTCTAGACAACATCACGATCGAAAGCCGTCCACATCAATACGAGTTCAGTCGTTTAAACCTTGAATACACAGTGATGTCTAAGCGTAAGCTTAACCAGCTAGTTACTGAAAAACTGGTTAATGGTTGGGATGATCCACGTATGCCGACTGTCTCAGGTCTGCGTCGTCGTGGCTTCACACCTGCATCTATTCGTGAGTTTTGTAAGCGTATTGGTGTAACGAAGCAAGAAAATATGATCGAGTTTAGTTCATTAGAATCTTGTATTCGTGATGACCTAAACGAGAACGCTCCGCGTGCAATGGCTGTACTGGATCCTGTTAAAGTTGTTATCGAAAACTTTGAAGCAGGCGCAGTAGAAAACTTGACAGTTGCCAACCACCCAAATAAACCTGAAATGGGCGTGCGTGAAGTGCCATTCACGCGTGAATTGTGGATTGAGCGTGAAGACTTCCGTGAAGAAGCGAACAAAAAGTACAAGCGTTTAGTGCTAGGTAAAGAAGTTCGTTTACGTGGTGCTTACGTGATCAAAGCTGAGCGCGTTGAAAAAGATGCAGAAGGCAACATCACAACGATCTTCTGTTCTTACGATGCAGATACGCTAGGTAAAAACCCAGCAGATGGTCGTAAAGTGAAAGGCGTTATTCATTGGGTGTCAGCTGATAAAGCTCTTCCAGCGGAAATTCGTCTGTACGATCGTTTATTTACGGTGCCAAACCCAGGCGCAGCGGAAGATTTTGCTTCTACTATCAACCCTGAATCATTAGTTGTGATCAATGGCTTCGTCGAGCCTAGCCTAGCTTCTGCAGAAGCAGAAAAAGGTTACCAGTTTGAACGTATGGGTTACTTCTGTGCAGACTCTAAAGACTCTTCAGCAGATAATCTAGTATTCAACCGCACGGTTGGTCTACGTGATACCTGGGCAAAAATTGAGAATCAATAATCTCAATTAATGCTGAGAACGATGAAAAAATGCCAGCAAACGCTGGCATTTTTTATACCTAATCCCACAGAGTGCTATATAGATGTGCAAAACTGTGGAGAAAAAAGATGGGTGTTTAGTAGCTTTTGTTCTGTAACCAAAGTACTGACGTCTAAGGTACTGACTTCTAGAAACAAAAAACGCCAGCATGTGCTGACGTTTACTTTTTAAATTAACAAACCCTTATTTTTTCGGTTTGTGTGCATCTGGATTGTCTTTACAACCACCATCGCTACACTTGCCGTACAAGTATAAGCTGTGGTTTGTTAGTGTGACATTGTACTTAGCTGCAATCTCTTTTTGACGTTCTTCAATAAGATCGTCAGAAAATTCAATTACCTCACCACAGTCTAGGCACACTAGGTGGTCGTGGTGATGTTGAGTCGATAATTCGAAGACTGACTTTCCACCTTCAAAGTGGTGACGAGTTACAATACCAGCATCGTCGAACTGGTTTAGAACTCGGTAAACAGTTGCTAGGCCAATTTCTTCACCTAGATCAATCAACTTTTTGTACAAATCTTCAGCACTGATGTGCTGGCAGTCTGGCTGCTGAAGTACTTCTAGAATTTTTAGCCTCGGAAGGGTTACTTTTAAACCCGCATCCTTCAGCGCCTGATTATTATCTGACATATACTTTCCCGTTGGATCATCTGCAGCGATTTAACAGAATTCAATCTTCCTACCATTATAGGATAAGCGTTCGGAACATTAAACCACGAACTTCAAAGGGTTAATAGAATCTTTTTGTAAATTAGAAACAGGTCCATTATATTACAGCTCTGACCAGTTACAATTGTGTAACATTAAGCTTGGAGAGGGCAGGGATAGCGATGAATAGGCGACTAGCGAAGATATACAAACCAGGAATTGTAAAGTTCGCACTCAATATTTGGCCTCCTTTTTGGGGGGCGGGTATTAAAATCTTACATATTTCTCAAGACTTCCGTACTGTAAAGGTACGTTTAAAGCTTCGCTGGTGGAATAAAAATGCCAATCGCACCCAATATGGCGGCAGTATTTTCTCTTTAACTGATCCTATTTACTCGTTGATGCTGATGGGGATTCTACGAGAGGAATATTATGTGTGGGATAAAGAGGCAAGCATTAACTTTATTAAGCCGGGGCAAAGTGATTTGTTTGCAGAATTTGAGGTCACTGAAGGGATGCTGGAAAACATTTATCAAATGACACGGAATGGAGAAAAGTGCTTTCCTGAGTTTATTACTCATGTAAAAGATAAACAGGGGAATGTGGTTTCAGAGGTTCAACGCAAGCTTTATGTAAGAAAGAAACCTCAGTATCGCGAAGAGGAAGTACTTACCGATGCTGTGTGACAATACATACAAAAAGACCTCCAAGTGGAGGTCTTTGCATCATTCAATTTGATTAGCCTTCTAGCTCAGCTAAACACATCTCTTCATAGATCTGTTTAACCCAGCTTTCAACACGCTCGTCAGTCAATTCTGGTTGGCGGTCTTCATCAATACATAGACCTACGAATTGGCTTTCGTCACCTTCAACAAGTGCTTTAGACGCTTCAAATTCGTAGCCTTCTGTCGAGGTATGGCCAAGAATTGTGCCGCCTTTAGATTCAACGATATCACGGACTGTGCCCATCGCGTCACAGAAGTATTCTGCGTAGTCTTCTTGGTCGCCACAGCCAAAGATAGCCACTAGCTTAGTAGAGAAGTCGATTTGCTCAAGTTCAGGGAAGAAGTCATCCCAATCACATTGTGCTTCGCCGTAGTACCAAGTTGGGATACCTAGAAGAAGAAGATCGAAGTTATCAATGTCTTCTTTGCTGCTTTTCGCGATGTCTTGAACGTGAACTAGATGTTTACCTAGTTGCTTTTGAATCATCTTTGCAACGGCTTCAGTATTACCTGTGTCGCTACCGAAGAAGATACCTACACTTGCCATAGAGTCTATACCTTTACATTGTTTGTTATTGGCGATACTACTAAGGGTTTAACCTAACCCTGAGCCTTCCCAAGTTAGCTGAATTACACCTTTTGCAATAAAGCCAGCACAGCCTAGGAAAAGGACTAACCACACAATACGACGACCAAAAACAGGTACATTGCCTTGCTTTAGCACATCTTTTATCGCCATCCCGATGAAAAAAAAGATAGCAGCAAAAAGAAGATCGAGCCCAATAGACTCGAGCATATCCATATAGTCGTAAAGCATTTTAGCCCTTCATGCCGAAAAATCTTGGGCGCACTATACCACTGTTAAACGGTAAAGTTAATGCACTACAAGAAGGGTTATTTCAATAATCTAGTGTTGCTTTTCGAATTTGTTAACTCGAAATGTATTTTCGAATGACTCTCATTACTTCTGTCGGTTTCTCGGCGTGTAACCAGTGACCAGTGCCAGCGATAATGTGTGCTTTAGCATGGTTAAATTGTCGCTTCACTGCCGGCTGATGTTCTGGCATTAAGTAGTCAGAGTCGCCGCCTTTGATAAATAAAGTTGGGATATCTGTTGGTGTGATTTCTTGCCAGCCAATAATTTGGTCATAATTCTCAAAAAGGCTCGGTACGTTAAACCGCCAATCCATCTTATCGCCATTTTTGTACAGTGATTTAGAGAGAAATTGTCTTACACCATCGAGTTCAATATGTTGAGCTAGGATATCCATGGCTTGCTGTCGATTTGCTGGTTTTTCATTAATAACAGCATGTAAGCCGTTAAAAACATTATCGTGACGGTTCGTAGTGTAGGCTACAGGCGCCATGTCGAGAACGACTAACTGCTTGACTACATTTGGAGCAATGTCCACAAAAGCCATCGCGACTTTTCCGCCCATGGAGTGACCAATAACAATAGATGGCTCAACGTTTAAGTGCTGAAGGAGCTGAGCCACATCTTTTGCCATATCGGTATAGTTATGGACTTCGGAGTGGAAAGAGAGGCCGTGATTTCTCAGATCAATACTGATCACCGTGTGATCTTTAATAAGATCGCGGGCGAGTAGACCCAGATTACTTAAACTACCAAACAATCCGTGAATCAAAACAACTGTTTGGCCTTGGCCTTCCTGCTTATAGTTGAGTAATGCTGACATTTTATCTTATTCGTGATGGGTTTAACGTGGAGTATCCGCGTGGATCTCGTTATAATCCCCCAGAGTTTAAACATTGAGAATGTGAAAAGCGAATGAAAACAATTGAGGTTGATGAGGATCTATACCGTTATATAGCTAGTCAAACTAAGCATATCGGTGAAAGCGCCTCGGATATTTTGCGACGCCTTTTAAACCTTGATGGTCAGTTGCAGGAAGCTAAAGCCGCGCCTGTAGTAGAGAAGCCACAAGGGATTGTAGTAAGTAAAGATGCGGGTAAAACGGAATCTGTTGATGTAGTGAAAGAAATGCGTTCGCTGCTTATTTCTGATGAGTTTGCCGGTCTAAAAAAAGCGATTGATCGCTTTATGTTGGTATTATCGACCTTACATAAATTGAATCCAGAAGGTTTCGCCCAGGCTACGAATGTAAAAGGACGCAAACGCGTGTACTTTGCAGATAATGAAGAAACCTTGCTAGCAAACGGTAATACGACCAAGCCAAAAGCCATTCCTGGCACACCGTTTTGGGTTATCACGAATAACAATACAAGTCGTAAAAGACAGATGGTTGAACAAGTTATGGCACACATGGGGTTCCAACCTGACTTAATAGAAAAAGTAACAGGTTCAATCTAGAAACCTGATAGAAGCCTCATAATGCGTCGCAGTGAGCGGATATTATGAGGCTTTTTTAATTTTATTTGTATTGAAAGAAAGGATGTCAAACATGGCTATGCACCCTCGTGCTGGGCAAAAAGCGCAGCAGGAAGATCTTCACAATATCCCAGCACTCGTCGCTAACTACTTCTTACTTCAACCAGACGCGGCAAACGCAGAACACAAAGTTCAATTTGGTACTTCTGGCCACCGCGGTACTGCAGACAAGCACACTTTTAACGAAAACCACATTTTAGCGATCGCTCAAGCGGTAGCAGAAGTTCGTGCTGAGCAAGGCACAACTGGCCCGTTGTTTGTGGGTAAAGACACGCATGCGCTATCTGAGCCTGCTTTCTCAAGTGTGATTGAAGTACTGATTGCAAACGGTGTGAAAGTGATTGTCCAACAAGACAACGGTTACACGCCAACACCGGGTATTTCACACGCGATTCTGACTTACAACATCAAACACGATGAAAAAGCAGACGGTATCGTTATTACCCCATCACATAACCCACCACAAGACGGCGGTATCAAATACAATCCGACACATGGTGGTCCTGCAGAAGCTGAGTTGACTCAAGCTATCGAAGATCGTGCGAACGAATTGATTGCTGGAGGTTTACAAGGTGTTAAACGCCTACCACTAGCAGAAGCAAAAGCATCGGATCTGTTTGTAGAGATGGACTTGGTGAAGCCATACATCGATGACCTGGTGAACGTTATTGATATGGAAGCAATCCAAAAAGCGAACCTGAAGATTGGTGTAGATCCATTGGGTGGCAGCGGTATCGATTACTGGCGTCAAATTGGTCAGGCATACAACCTAGACCTAACGCTAGTAAGTGAATCGATCGATCCTTCTTTCCAATTCATGTCGCTAGATAAAGACGGCGTTGTGCGTATGGACTGTTCTTCTCCTTACGCAATGGCGGGTCTATTGGCACTGAAAGACGAATACGATTTAGCATTTGGTAACGATCCTGACTACGACCGTCACGGTATCGTTACGCCAAAAGGTTTGATGAACCCGAACCACTTCTTAGCCGTTTGTATTGACTACTTGTACCGTCATCGTGACGCGTGGGGTAAAGATGTCGCTGTTGGTAAAACACTAGTTTCAAGTGCGCTGATTGACCGTGTTGTTGCGGATCTAGGTCGTGAGCTATGTGAAGTGCCTGTTGGTTTCAAATGGTTTGTAGACGGTCTGTACACTGGTAAGTTTGGTTTCGGCGGCGAAGAAAGTGCTGGTGCGTCTTTCCTTCGTAAAGATGGCACGCCTTGGTCAACAGACAAAGATGGCATCTTGCTATGCCTTCTAGCAGCAGAGATCACTGCGGTAACGGGTAAGAACCCACAAGATTACTATGAAGAGCTAGCGGCGAAGCACGGTGAGTCGAAGTACAACCGTATTCAAGCTGTAGCAAATGGCCCACAAAAAGACGTATTGAAGAAGTTGTCACCAGAAATGGTTGCGGCTGAAACTCTAGCAGGTGATGAGATCACTGCTCGTCTAACGCATGCACCAGGCAATGGTGCTGCGATTGGTGGCCTTAAAGTAACGACAGCTAACGGTTGGTTCGCTGCTCGTCCATCAGGCACAGAGGACATCTACAAGATTTACTGTGAAAGCTTCAAAGGTGAAGAGCACCTAAAACAAATCGAAGCAGAAGCACAAGAGATCGTTAATCAAGTGTTTGCAGCCGCTGGTTTGTAAAACATCCAATGGTCAATGTATCTAGCAAAGGGTTGATGTGAAAACATCAACCCTTTCATGTTTAAGTGCCCCGAACAGCTTTATCTCCGGGCCATGAATCTGGTACCACAAACCAGAATTGACCGTCTTCCGTTTGTGCGTGTATGAATCGATCTAAAGGCTTTTCAATAGGTTGAGAGAAATCGTCTGTACCGGTCGCCCAGCATGGTTTATGTAAATGATAAAGGGGTTTACTAATTAAATCCCATTGACTTTGATAGCACCAGTAACCACTAATCTGACTTGGATTTAATTCATAACCCAAGCACTCCTTAGGAGTTGGCTCTGGAGTAAATGGATTAATATAGAGTCGTCCTTGCATCATTAGGCGCTCTTCTGGAGAGTCGTTTAAAGGAATTATTTTTTGAAATTCCGGGCGATCGCTCATTTTCAGTTGATGCGTGAGCATTCTATCCAATTTCGCATGTAACTGGTCGTGAGCATTCGGGCCATACCAAATGCCGTTGTAAAGAAGATAAAACTTAATCGCCACTTCCCAATGCTCTATCTGATTTGATTCTGTATTCCTCAACACCAAATCGACAGCACCAATGGTCTTACCTTCAGCGTCGTTTAACTGAATTTCTTCGGCAATAATCTGATATCGTTCTGAATTAGAAAGAGCCGCAGTGCATAGGTGCTGATATAAAAAACCCAGTCTCGGATTACCATTGTATTGTTCTGAGCTATTCAAAGGTTTGACCGAGACATCTTCTAAGGTTGCAAACGGAGGGCGTAACTTGAAAAGCGGAGGTGAAGTGGCGATCCATTGGTAAAAGCGTTGCAGTTGGTTCATCCGTATCCCTAAATTTATGGTGAGGCGACAAGCTTTGTTATTGTAACTAAATTTGCTTTTGAGGGTAGGGTGGCTAGCATCGATATTAGGGTTCGAGATACACTTTAAAGACCTAAATGATATCAAGGTGCCAGATGTCAAAACGTTGTTGTATCAACTAGGTTGCATACTCTCGGTCTGATTTCATCGAGAGGTTATTTAGGTTTACATGCGCTAGAAATTGGAAGTAATAATGAATAACTTAAAGCTAGAACAGATTCTTAATGACAAACTGTCACCGCAGTTAATTAAAGATTACGCACCAAACGGGCTACAGGTAGAAGGGACGCCAGCCGTAAAGCGTATTATCACTGGCGTAACTGCCTCTCAAGCCTTAATCGATAAAGCGATTGAGCTTAATGCAGACGCATTGCTTGTTCATCATGGCTATTTTTGGAAAGGTGAGCCTGAGCCAATTCGTGGTATGAAAGGTAAACGAATTCGTAGTCTGATCAAAAACGATATCAACTTATATGGTTATCACCTTCCTCTGGATATTCACCCAGAGCTAGGCAACAACGCAGAATTAGCTCGCTTACTTGAAATCGAAGTAGAAGGTGGACTTGAAGGACATCCTCAATCAGTAGCCATGTTTGGACGCTTGAAAAAACCGATGTCTGGTGCTGAGTTTGCGAGCAAGATCAATCAAGTTCTTGATAGAGAGCCTCTGCATATCGCTCCAGAGAATACCGATAAGATGATTGAGACAGTCGGCTGGTGCACTGGTGGAGGGCAGGATTTCATTGAACTTGCTGTACAGCACGGGCTGGATGCATTTATCTCTGGAGAAATTTCAGAGCGCACCACTTATACCGCTCGTGAAATGGACATTCATTACTTTGCTGCAGGTCATCATGCTACTGAGCGTTATGGTGTTCAGGCCTTAGGCAAATGGCTAGCGGATGAATACGGCCTACATGTGGAGTTTATCGATATTGATAATCCGGTTTAACGTTCGCTATTAGTAACGTTAAGCGCTGAAAAGGAAAAGGGTTGAGACGAAAATCTCAACCCTTTTGTTTGTCTATCTTCGTACTAAAAGATCATTCACGTTCGTGAAGTGGAGAAAACTCACGTTGTGTTTCGCCAGTGTATAGCTGACGAGGACGACCGATGCGGTTCAGTGGATCGCTGTGCATTTCGTTCCAGTGAGCAATCCAGCCGATGGTACGAGAAATCGCGAAGATAACCGTAAACATAGAAACTGGAATACCAATCGCTTTAAGAATGATACCTGAGTAGAAGTCTACGTTCGGGTACAGCTTCTTAGACACGAAGTACTCATCAGAAAGCGCAATGCGCTCAAGTTCCATTGCAACGTCTAGCAGAGGGTCTTGAATGTTTAGCTCTTTGAGAACTTCATGACACGTTTCTCGCATTACTGTCGCACGTGGGTCGTAGTTCTTGTAAACGCGGTGACCAAAGCCCATTAAGCGGAATGGGTCATCTTTGTCTTTCGCGCGGTCTACATATTCAGGGATGTTATCGACGCTGCCAATCTCTTCTAGCATTCTCAAGCAGGCTTCGTTTGCACCACCGTGAGCAGGCCCCCAAAGGGATGCAATACCAGCGGCAATACATGCAAATGGGTTCGCACCAGAAGAGCCAGCTAGGCGTACAGTTGATGTCGACGCATTCTGTTCGTGATCCGCGTGTAGAGTGAAAATCTTATCCATCGCACGGGCAACCACAGGATTTACTTCATACTCTTCGCAAGGGTTTGCGAACATCATATGCAAGAAGTTCTCAGCGTAGCTAAGGTCGTTACGAGGGTAAATAAATGGCTGACCGATAGAGTATTTGTAACACATCGCCGCCAGTGTTGGCATTTTTGACAGCAGACGGTACGCTGCAATTTCGCGGTGTTCGTCGTTGTTAATGTCAAGAGAGTCGTGATAGAAGGCTGCAAGTGCTCCAACTACACCACACATTACCGCCATTGGGTGAGCATCGCGTCTGAAGCCATGGAAAAAGCTTGCGATTTGCTCGTGTACCATTGTGTGACGAGTAACGGTCGTTTTGAATTGCTCGTATTGTTCTCGGGTAGGGGCTTCACCATAAAGAAGGATGTAACATACTTCTAAGTAATCTGCGTTATTGGCTAATTGATCAATCGGGAAACCGCGGTGCAAAAGAATACCTTTGCCGCCATCGATGTACGTGATTGATGATTCACAAGATGCAGTGGCAAGAAAACCTGGGTCAAAAGTAAAGTAACCATTGGCTCCCAGCTTACGAACGTCAATTACAGGTGTACCTAGCGTACCGTCCATAATTGGCAGTTCGATTGGCGCTTGACCTTCAACATGAAGGGTCGCTTTCTTATCCGCCATAACAATCTCCTTTGTTTATTATTTAATCCGTCCAGGATGTTTGTGTGCCATTTTTGTACTGTTGTTAAAGCTTAAAGTCAATTTTTCTCCATCTTTGTGTGCACTTGTTATGATTTTTCTCATGAAAATCGTTAAAAATCTGTTCTATGTAGCATAATTTGTTACACCAATTGTATTAGAATGTTGCTCGCCGTATATTGGCAAAGAAAATTTTAGTTAAATCCTTATAAATTCGGGGCTAGAAACAAAGAGTGAGGTTTGTTGCTGGATTCCGTTTGTTAACAACTTGTTTACAATCATCTGAGTGGTTACTCGCGATATTTGTTAAATAGATGTTAACTTTTGTACGTTTGGAAGCTGAAATTGGTTATAACAATAAATGCTCAATGGAGCTGAGTGAGCAAGCCCGTGAAAGAAAGAAAGTCAAGACCTGTTAATTTAGATTTACAGACCATCCACTTTCCTATCACAGCAATCGCATCCATCCTACACCGTGTGTCTGGGGTAATTACGTTTGTTGCGGTGGGTATATTACTGTGGTTACTATCCATTTCTCTGTCATCCCCAATGGGTTTTATGGAAGCCGCTGACATCGTCGATCGCTTCTTCGTAAAATTCATCCTGTGGGGAATTCTTACTGCACTTGCCTACCACATCGCAGGTGGTATCCGTCACTTATTGATGGATCTAGGTCACTTTGAAGAACTAGATTCAGGCACGATGAGCGCTAAAGTCGCGTTTGGTGCAACAGCAGTATTATCATTATTGGCGGGGATCTTGGTATGGTAAAACACGTATCTTCATTTGGTCGTAATGGTGTACACGATTTCCTACTAATTCGTGCAACTGCAATCATTATGACGCTATACACGATTTATCTGATTAGCTTCTGTGCATTTTCAGATATCTCTTACGCATCTTGGACCCAATTCTTTGGTGGTACCTTCACTAAAGTATTCACCATGTTGGCACTTGTCTCGATCCTGATTCACGCTTGGGTTGGTTTGTGGCAAGTATTAACTGATTACATTAAGTGCGCGAAACTACGTGGCGCACTACAACTTGGTGTTATTGCCGTGCTATTCGGCTATGTCTTCTCTGGTCTATTTATTCTGTGGGGTGCGTAAGTGTCTATTCCAGTTCGTGAGTTTGATGCCGTAGTAATCGGCGCTGGTGGTGCAGGTATGCGCGCTGCACTACAAATTTCAGAACAAGGCCTATCATGTGCTTTGTTGTCAAAAGTATTTCCAACACGTTCTCATACTGTGTCTGCACAGGGTGGCATTACTGTTGCTCTGGGTAACTCGCACAAAGACGATTGGCAATGGCACATGTACGATACCGTTAAAGGTTCCGACTACATCGGTGACCAGAACGCGATTGAATACATGTGTAAAAATGGTCCTGAGTCAGTTATCGAGCTTGAAAAAATGGGTCTGCCATTCTCTCGTTTCGATAACGGTACCATCTACCAACGTCCATTCGGTGGTCAATCTAAAGAGTTTGGTGGTGAGCAAGCTGCTCGTACAGCCGCAGCTGCAGACCGTACTGGCCACGCACTTCTTCACACGCTTTACCAGCAAAACGTAAAACACAAAACAACCATCTTCTCGGAGTGGTACGCTTTGGATCTTGTGAAAAACCAAGACGGCGCAATCATGGGTTGTACTGCGATTTGTATGGAAACGGGTGAAATCTGTTACTTCAAATCGAAAGCAACCATTCTAGCTACAGGTGGTGCAGGTCGTATTTACGCATCGACCACTAACGCGCACATCAACACGGGTGATGGCGTTGGTATGGCACTTCGCGCAGGCGTTCCAATGCAAGACATGGAAATGTGGCAGTTCCACCCAACAGGTATTGCTGGCGCGGGTGTTCTAGTGACGGAAGGTTGTCGTGGTGAAGGTGGTTACCTTCTAAATAAAGATGGTGAACGCTTCATGGAGCGCTACGCACCAAACGCGAAAGACCTTGCTGGTCGTGACGTGGTTGCTCGTTCAATGATGATTGAAATTCGTGAAGGCCGCGGCTGTGATGGTCCTTGGGGTCCACATATCAAGTTGAAACTTGATCACCTTGGTAAAGAAGTACTTGAATCACGTCTACCAGGTATCTGTGAACTGTCTCGTACATTTGCACACGTTGACCCTGTGAAAGAGCCAATTCCAGTAATTCCAACTTGTCACTACATGATGGGTGGTGTACCTACTCAAGTCTCTGGCCAAGCAATTAAGCAGAAGGCCGACGGTAGCGAGATGGAAGTACAAGGCCTTTACGCATGTGGTGAGATTGCTTCTGTATCGGTACACGGTGCTAACCGTCTGGGCGGCAACTCATTACTAGACTTGGTCGTATTTGGTCGTGCTACTGGCTTGCACCTTGGCGAAACGCTAGCAGCGCAAGCAGAAGCTCGTCCTGCAACAGAATCTGATATTGAAGCGTCTCTATCGCGTACTATGCGTTGGGAAAACAGCACTGGTGGTGAAGATCCAGTTCAGATTCGTAAAGACCTACAAGCATGCATGCAAAACAGCTTCTCGGTATTCCGTGAAGGCGATGCGATGGCAACCGGTCTAGAAGAGTTGAAAGTGATTCGCGAACGTTTGAAAGATGCGCATCTAGCGGACAAGTCTTCAGAGTTCAACACGCAGCGTATTGAGTGTCTAGAACTTGATAACCTGATGGAAACCGCGTTTTCAACTGCCGTTGCAGCAAACTACCGTACAGAGAGTCGTGGCGCACATGCTCGTTTCGATTTCCCTGAGCGTGATGATGAGAACTGGCTATGCCACTCTATCTACAATCCGGAAACAGAAGCGATGACTAAGCGTGATGTGAACATGACGCCAACGCATCGTGAAGCTTTCCCGCCGAAAGTACGTACATACTAAAGGGAGGATACGACTATGAAATTAAACTTCTCTTTATACCGTTACAATCCGGATGTGGATACCAAGCCTTACATGAAAGAGTATACCCTTGAGGTAGACGAAGGCTCAGACATGATGGTGCTTGATGCATTGATTCTGCTAAAAGAGCAAGATCCAAGCATCGCGTTCCGTCGCTCATGCCGTGAAGGGGTATGTGGTTCTGATGGTTTGAATATGAATGGTAAAAACGGCCTAGCGTGTATCACACCGTTATCTGCTCTACAAGGCGATAAGATAGTTATTCGTCCACTACCAGGGTTACCTGTCGTGCGCGATCTTATCGTTGACATGACGCAGTTCTATGATAACTATGCGAAAGTTAAACCATTCTTGATTGATGATGGTGCATTACCACCATCACGTGAGAACCTACAATCGCCTGATGATCGTGCGCATTTAGATGGATTGTACGAATGTATCATGTGTGCATGTTGTACAACGTCTTGCCCATCATTCTGGTGGAACCCTGATAAATTCATCGGCCCAGCTGGTCTTCTCGCAGCGTACCGTTGGCTAATTGATAGCCGCGATACGGCAACAGATGAACGTTTGTCTGATCTTGATGATGCATTTAGCGTTTTTCGTTGCCATGGCATCATGAATTGTGTAAGTGTTTGTCCTAAGGGATTAAATCCGACGAAAGCCATCGGTCACATTAAGTCGATGTTGGTTAATCGTTCGGTTTAATTTACTCGCTCTTAGGAATGTCGCAGTGTTGCGGATCACCCGATATGACCGCTTCACTGCTTCAGTAATATTCGAGTAAAGAATACAAAAATTGCCGACCGTATTTTTAGTCGGCTCTTATAGCTCGGCAAAGACCGAAGCAAACGTGAAAACTACTGGTTAAGGGAAAATATGCACAACGGCGTGATGAAGGCATGGCTCGAGTCTTCACACTTGGCTGGCGCCAATGCAACGTATGTAGAGGACCTCTACGAACTGTATCTAAGTGATCCCGATCTGGTAAGTGAGGAGTGGAAACGTGTTTTTGAAGGCTTGCCTAAGCCATCAGAAGAAGTGGCAGAACAACCACATTCACGTGTCCGTGACTACTTCCGACGACTCGCTAGAGAAACAAAGCATTACAATGTCCAAGTTAGTGACCCAGATGTCGATGCAAAACAAGTAAAAGTTCTACAGCTAATCAACGCATACCGTTTCCGCGGGCATGAAGCTGCAGAATTAGACCCACTAGGTCTATGGCAACGCCCAACAGTGGCGGAGTTAGACCCTGCTTTTCATAATCTTACCGAAGATGACTTCGAAGAAACTTTCAACGTAGGTTCTTTTGCTGTTGGGCAAGAAACCATGAAGTTGAAAGATATCTATGAAGCCCTCAACAAAACTTATTGCGGTTCCATCGGTGCTGAATACATGCACATGACTGACACAGAGCAAAAGCGTTGGATTCAGCAACGCCTTGAGTCTGTCGTAGGCCAGCCATCATTCAACAAAGATGAGAAGCGCACATTCCTAGAAGAGCTAACAGCCGCTGAAGGTTTGGAGCGTTACCTCGGGGCGAAATTCCCAGGTGCAAAACGTTTCTCTTTAGAAGGTGGTGATGCGCTGATTCCGATGACGAAAGAGTTGATCCGTCATGCGGGTACAAGTGGAATGCGTGAAGTGGTTATCGGTATGGCTCACCGCGGTCGTTTGAACATGCTGGTGAACGTACTTGGTAAGAAACCTCAAGACCTGTTTGATGAGTTCGCCGGTAAACACGACGAAACTTGGGGTACGGGTGATGTGAAATATCACCAAGGTTTCTCTGCTGATTTTGCGACTCCTGGCGGTGATGTTCACTTAGCACTTGCATTTAACCCGTCGCACCTAGAAATCGTAAACCCAGTAGTCATGGGCTCAGTTCGAGCACGTCAAGATCGCTTGGGTGATAATCAAGGTAGCAAAGTGCTTCCTATCACCATCCACGGTGATTCTGCAATCGCTGGTCAGGGTGTGGTTGCCGAAACGTTCAACATGTCTCTTGCTCGTGGGTTCCAAGTTGGTGGTACGGTACGTATCGTCATCAACAACCAAGTAGGCTTTACGACGTCTAATCCTCGTGACACGCGTTCTACGATGTACTGTACCGATATCGCGAAGATGGTGCAGGCGCCAATTTTCCATGTAAATGCAGATGACCCAGAAGCAGTTGCTTTTGTTACTCGCATTGCATTGGATTACCGTAACGAGTTCAAGCGCGATGTCGTGATCGATCTTGTATGTTACCGTCGCCACGGCCACAATGAGGCGGATGAGCCAAATGCGACTCAGCCTTTGATGTACCAGAAAATCAAAAAGCATCCTACACCACGCAAATTGTATGCAGATGTTCTGATCGATAAAAATGAATCAGATATCGAGACAGCGACTCAGTTAGTCAATGAGTATCGCGATGCATTAGATCGCGGTGAAGTGGTTGTTAAAGAATGGCGTCCAATGGCGTTGCACTCTGTAGACTGGTCCCCTTACTTAGGGCACGAATGGGATATGGAGTGGGATTCAAAATACGACAAGACACGCCTTATTGAGCTAGGCAATCGTCTGTGTCAGTACCCAGAAAGCCATAAACTGCAAAGCCGTGTTAATAAGCTATACAACGATCGTCTAGCAATGATGACCGGTGAAAAAGCCATTGACTGGGGTATGGCTGAAACATTGGCGTATGCTACATTGGTTGACGATGGCAAGCGTATTCGTCTTTCTGGTCAGGACTCGGGTCGTGGTACTTTCTTCCACCGTCACTCGGTTCTTCATAACCAAACCGATGCAAGCACTTACATTCCATTAGCGAATATTCATGACAACCAAGGGCCATTCCAAGTCTTTGACTCAGTATTGTCAGAAGAAGCTGTGTTGGCGTTTGAATACGGTTACGCAACAGCCGAACCAGGTGGTTTAACTATCTGGGAAGCACAGTTTGGTGATTTTGCCAACGGTGCACAAGTTGTTATCGACCAGTTTATCTCGTCAGGCGAGCAAAAGTGGGCGCGTTTGTGCGGTCTTACTATGCTTCTACCTCATGGTTATGAAGGTCAAGGCCCTGAGCACTCATCTGCACGTTTAGAGCGTTACCTTCAGCTTTGTGCTGAGCAAAATATGCAGGTTGTGGTTCCTTCAACACCGGCTCAGGTGTACCACATGATTCGTCGTCAGGTTGTACGCCCAATGCGTCGACCTCTCATTGTTATGTCGCCGAAATCTTTGCTGCGCCACCCTCTATGTACTTCAACGATTGAAGACTTGGCGGATGGTACATTCCAATCTGCAATTCCAGAAGTAGATGATTTAGAACCAAGCAAAGTGAAACGTGTCGTGTTCTGTGCTGGTAAGGTTTACTTTGACCTACTAGAGCAGCGCCGTAACAACGAGCAAGACGATGTTGCTATCGTGCGTATTGAACAGCTTTACCCATTCCCAATGGAAGAAGTACAAGCAGCAATTGCTCAATACACTAACGTTGAAGACTTCGTGTGGTGTCAGGAAGAACCTCAGAACCAAGGTGCTTGGTACTGTAGCCAACATAACTTCCGTGCCGCTATTCCTGCAGGTGCAAATCTTAAATACGCAGGTCGCCCAGCTTCTGCTTCGCCAGCAGTTGGCTACATGTCGGTGCACTTGAAACAACAAAAAGCGTTGGTTGAAGACGCTCTGAACGTGAACTCAAAAACTTCGAATTAAGAACTAGAAGTTAAAGGAAGAAACAGATATGACAATTGAAATTCTGGTTCCAGATTTACCTGAATCAGTTGCTGATGCAACCGTAGCGACATGGCACAAACAACCAGGCGACGCAGTAGAGCGTGACGAGGTTTTGGTTGACATCGAAACAGACAAAGTTGTGCTAGAAGTTCCAGCTCCGGAAGCTGGCGTTTTAGAAGCTATTGTTGAAGCAGAAGGTGCGACAGTACTTTCTAAACAAATTATTGCTAAATTGAAGCCAGGCGCAGTTGCAGGTGAACCAACTGCAGACAAAACAGAAGGTACTGAAGCATCTCCTGATAAGCGTCACAAAGCTGCGCTTAGCGAAGAAAGTAATGACGCACTAAGCCCAGCAGTGCGCCGTTTATTGGCTGAACATGGCTTAGAAGCAAGCCAAGTGAAAGGCACTGGTGTTGGTGGTCGTATTACGCGCGAAGATATTGAAGCGCATCTTGCGAACGCTAAATCTACGTCAAAAGAAGACTCGCCAGCAGTGGTTGACGTGCCAGCAGCAGCTCGCAGTCAGAAACGTGTTCCAATGACTCGCCTTCGTAAGACAGTTGCTAACCGTCTGCTAGAAGCGAAGAACAACACGGCAATGCTAACGACGTTTAACGAAGTCAACATGAAACCAATCATGGACCTTCGTAAGCAGTACAAAGATCAGTTCGAAGAGCGTCACGGTATTCGTTTGGGCTTCATGTCTTTCTACGTGAAAGCAGTAACAGAAGCGCTTAAGCGTTACCCAGAAGTAAATGCTTCGATTGATGGCGATGACATTGTTTACCACAACTACTTCGACATTAGCATGGCGGTATCAACGCCACGTGGTCTAGTTACACCTGTCCTAAAAGACTGTGACAAGCTTGGTTTCGCTGATGTTGAAAAAGGCATCAAAGAGCTGGCTATTAAAGGTCGTGATGGCAAGCTAACGGTAGACGAGCTAATGGGCGGTAACTTCACTATCACAAACGGTGGTGTGTTTGGTTCACTTATGTCTACACCAATCATCAACCCACCTCAATCAGCGATTCTTGGTATGCATAAGATCCAAGAGCGTCCGATGGCAGTGGATGGCAAAGTTGAAATCTTGCCGATGATGTACCTAGCGTTATCTTACGATCACCGCCTAATTGACGGTCGTGAATCAGTTGGTTTCCTAGTAACGATTAAAGAGTTACTAGAGGACCCAGCACGTCTCCTATTAGACGTTTAATATCGCTAAAACGTCTAGTTATCGTAGGTAGCTAGACGTTAAAAATTTCAATGGCTAGACTAGCTCAACGTTTGGCCTTCATTTGAATCCTTCAGTATGAGAACTCATGATGAAGGATTGATTTGAGAAGACCCTACAGACGTACAAGCAGCCAAGACTGCAGCGTTATGGAAATAATAAATCCCTTAAGGGAAAAACAAACGGAATATCGAAATGAATTTGCATGAATACCAAGCCAAACAGCTGTTTGCAGAATTCGGTTTGCCTGTGCCAGAAGGCTACGCGTGTGATACACCACAAGAAGCTTTTGAAGCCGCAGGCCGTATTAGTACAGCCAAGAAAGTAGTTAAATGTCAGGTTCACGCTGGTGGCCGTGGTAAAGCGGGTGGCGTAGAGCTACACGATACAAAAGAAGGCGTTAAAGAGTTTGCACAGAAGTGGTTAGGTAAAAACCTAGTGACTTACCAAACAGACGCAAATGGTCAGCCAGTAACAAAAATCCTTGTTGAAGAAGCTTCAAATATTGCGAACGAACTATACCTAGGTGCGGTAGTTGACCGTGCTAGCCGTAAGATCGTTTTCATGGCTTCTACCGAAGGTGGTGTGGAAATCGAAAAAGTTGCGGAAGAAACGCCGGAACTAATCCACAAAGCTGCGATCGATCCGCTAGTAGGCCCACAAGCTTACCAAGGTCGCGAGCTTGCGTTCAAACTTGGTCTTGAAGGTGACCAAATCAAACAATTCGTTAAGATCTTTATGGGTCTTGGCACTATGTTCTCTCAGTACGATCTTGCTCTGCTAGAGATCAACCCACTTGTGATTACTGGCGAAGGCAACTTGCTATGTCTTGACGGTAAGATCAACATCGACTCAAACGCACTGTATCGTCAGCCTAAGCTTCGTGAAATGCACGATCCTTCACAAGAAGATGAGCGTGAAGCACACGCAGCTCAGTGGGAGCTGAACTACGTAGCACTAGACGGTAACGTTGGCTGTATGGTTAACGGTGCAGGCCTAGCAATGGGTACGATGGATATCGTAAACCTACACGGCGGCAAACCAGCTAACTTCTTAGATGTAGGTGGCGGCGCGACGAAAGAGCGTGTTGCTGAAGCATTCAAGATCATCCTATCTGATGACAATGTGAAAGCGGTACTTGTTAACATCTTCGGTGGTATTGTACGTTGTGACATGATCGCAGAAGGTATTATCGGTGCGGTTAAAGAGGTAGGCGTAAGCGTACCTGTTGTTGTTCGTCTTGAAGGTACTAACGCTGACCTAGGTCGCGAAGTTCTTGCTAATTCTGATGTTGATATCATTGCTGCTGAGTCGCTAACTGATGCTGCTCAGAAAGTTGTTGCTGCTGCGGAGGCTAAATAATGTCTGTATTAATTAACAAAGACACTAAAGTAATCTGTCAGGGGTTCACTGGTGGTCAAGGTACTTTCCACTCAGAGCAAGCTATCGCATACGGTACGCAAATGGTTGGTGGTGTGTCTCCAGGTAAAGGCGGCCAAACTCACCTAGGTCTTCCTGTATTCAACACAGTTCGCGAAGCAGTAGAAGCGACTGGTGCAACAGCGACAGTCATCTACGTACCAGCTCCTTTCTGTAAAGATGCAATCCTAGAAGCGATTGACGCGGGTATCGAGCTAATCGTAACGATTACTGAAGGTATCCCTACTACAGATATGATCGACGTGAAAGTGAAGCTAGAAGAAACTGGCGTTCGCATGATTGGTCCTAACTGTCCGGGTGTTATCACTCCTGATGAGTGTAAGATCGGTATCATGCCTGGTCACATTCACAAGAAAGGTAAAGTAGGTATCGTATCTCGTAGCGGTACTCTAACTTACGAAGCAGTCAAACAAACCACTGACGAAGGTTTCGGCCAGTCTACTTGTGTTGGTATCGGTGGTGACCCAATCCCGGGTTCAAACTTCATTGATATCCTAAAACTGTTCCAAGAAGACCCTGAGACAGAAGCGATCGTTATGATCGGTGAGATCGGTGGTACTGCAGAAGAAGAAGCAGCAGCATACATTAAAGAAAATGTAACGAAGCCAGTGGTTTCTTACATTGCTGGTGTAACTGCACCTCCTGGTAAGCGTATGGGCCATGCTGGTGCGATTATCTCTGGTGGTAAAGGTACTGCTGAAGACAAATTTGCTGCACTAGAAGCGGCTGGCGTTAAAACTGTGAAATCTCTAGCAGAGATTGGCCAAGGTCTACGTGAAGTGACGGGTTGGTAATCGACCACACAGCTTAATAAGTATTAAAAAGCCTGCGATTTCGCAGGCTTTTCTTTTTCCGTTTCAGTGGATTTATGTTTGTTGTTAGCAAGGCCTTTCGCGTTTAATGCTCAATGCGATTATGCTTTGCTTTTAATCAGCTGGCTCAGCATAAATAAGGATGTTGCGCTGATCACTACAGAAGGGCCGGCCGGTGTATCGAAGTGCCATGATAGGCTAAGCCCCATCAGTACTGCCACTGAGCCAATAATGGATGCGAACAATGCCATTTGCTCTGGTGATGAAGAGACTTTACGTGCTGTTGCGGCTGGGATAATTAGGAGTGAAGTCATGATCAACGCGCCAACGAACTTCATACCTACTGCGATTACTACACCCACCATTAGCATTAACACCAATCTAACTAAGTCTGTATTCACGCCCTCAACAGCGGCAAGTTCTTCACTGACAGTGCTAGAAAGCAGTGGGCGCCAGAAGACGTACAAACACGCGCTTACCGCAACAACACCTGCGTAAATAAACATCAGATCTTGTGGAGAGACGGCAAGTAAGTCCCCAAATAGGTAGCTCATTAAATCGACGCGCACGTTTTCCAAAAAGCTAACCGATACTAAACCGATAGAGAGTGCACTGTGTGCCAAGATACCTAACAACGTGTCTGTAGCCACAAGTTGTTGCTTTTGCAGAGTGACAAGCAAAACGGCCAGAGCTAAACAGCAGACGAGTAGCGCAAGGTAGAGATTTACGTTGAGCAAGAAGCCCAGCGCTAGGCCCATTAACGATGCATGAGCTAGGGTATCTCCGAAGTAAGCCATTTTACGCCAAACGACAAATGACCCAAGTGGACCGGCAATGATCGCGATACCAATACCAGCAAGGATAGAAGGTAGGAGAAACTCAATCATGATGGTGATGTCCGTGTTTATGGTGGGAGCATGATGTCGCATCACCGCTTACTGGCGTTCCGGATAAATCGTGATGATGGTGCTCATGGTCGTGATGATAAAACGCGAGAGACTCTCTCGCTGCATTGCCAAATAGTGCGATGTAAGAAGGGTGCTGAGTAATAGTGGCAGGTGAACCTGAGCAGCAAACATGGTGATGCAGACAAATAACATCGTCCGTTTTCGCCATCACTAAATGTAAGTCATGCGACACCATAAATACGCCACAATCAAAGCGATGACGAATGCTCTCAATTAAGTCATAGAGATCGATTTGACCTTGGATATCCACACCCTGAGCTGGTTCGTCTAATACCAACAGCTGAGGACGCTGAAGCAGAGCGCGAGCCAGTAACACTCGTTGGTTTTCACCACCGGATAAGCGATGCATATTACTATTAAGTAAATGTTCAGCGCCAACAAGCCTTAATGCATCAATGCACTCTTGCTTACTGTATTTTCCTGCTAAATTTAGAAAGCGGGTTACATTCAATGGAAGGGAGTCATTGAGCTTCAACTTTTGAGGAACGTAACCAATTTTCAGTTTTCTTTGTCGGTTCAACTTGCCGCTAGTCGGCTTTTGAAGACCTAAGATAACTTTGACTAACGTTGATTTTCCCGCTCCATTGGGACCAATTAGGGTAGTTATTTTGCCCTTTTCTAATTCCATACTAATGTTATCGAGAACTCTGCGGCCATCGAACTCGACGCATAACTGCTCAAGATGGACTAAGGAAGACATGAATGAAACTCATTTGCAAATCAATAATGTTATAATGTAACATTATCTCACTTTCCACGCCATATCCCAAGTAAAACTATGAAAAGAGCATTAATTCTTGCTGCCTCAGCAATGTTAACACTGCCAGCACAGGCGGTAACGGTACTGACGAGTATCAAACCTATTCAGTTGTTAGTAACAGAGCTTACTCAAGGAGTAACTTCACCAGACGTGTTATTGCAGCCTAACACATCACCCCATGACTACGCTTTGCGTCCATCGGATGTTAAAAAGGTCGCTTCGGCTGATTTGGTTATCTGGTACGGACATGATCTTGAACCGTTTCTAGAGAAAGTTGTTTCGGATAGATCGAATACTTTGACTATTAGTCAAATTCCAAATCTAGAATTGCGTGAATTTGATAGTGAGCACAACCATGACCATGATGGGCACGATCATGGCTCACATGATCCGCACTTTTGGCTAGGTGTAAGCCAAGCACAACAAGTGGCCAAGGCTGTTGTGAATCAACTTGTATCACTTGATCCGGAAAATGCAGCTCAATATCAAGCGAACCTCAAAAAGTTTGAACTCGAGCTAAAAGACACTGACCAACAGATAAAGCAGAAGCTGGCACCAGTAAAAAACAAAGGTTACTTTGTATTCCATGATGCTTACGGTTATTTCGAAGATCGTTATGAACTAAATCAAATGGGGCATTTTACTGTGAGCCCAGAGCGCAAGCCAGGAGCGAAGACCTTAATTCAAATTCGTCAAAAGCTAAGTGGTGGAGATGTGGCTTGTGTATTTTCTGAACCTCAGTTTACCCCGGCTGTCGTTCAGAGCGTAATGAGAGGCAGTGACGTCGCTAAAGGCGAGCTTGACCCGTTAGGGAGTACAATTGAAGCAAAACCTGGCAGTTACTTTACTTTTCTCAACAATATGGCGAATAGTTTTGAGCAATGCTTGAACAAAAAGTCAGATTAAGTGCTGTCGTAATGTAGGAGTAGTCTTTTTAACGTGATCCAGTAGTAAGAATTACAACCTTTGGTAAGGCGAGCCTTTTCTCAGAAAGTAATTGAGATATCATTACCAATAATTATCAGCTCAAAATAACCGTATCAATCCATGTTTTACAAACGATGAACGGTCACTTTCAGAGCACAAATTGATACAAAAGGTTTTCGTCTTGCTACGCCAATTAGCCCTTGCTCTGTTGGGCTTTGTCTTATCCTACCAAGCATTTGCGCTTCATAATGCAAATGCAATCTTTTACCCTTTGCCAACTCAGGCAAAGGGTACTTTTATCGCGGCTAAAAAGTTGTTCTTGGGTGAAAAGGGTGGTTTGTGGATTCATGACGTACACGGGAGAGTCCTGTTTTACGATGGTCAAACTATATTGCCTAAATCAGGTAGCTTCCTACAAACGTCGGCCAAGCAGTTGGCCTATCATAAAGGTGCTTTTTGGACCTTTATTGAAAATGAGGTCTATCGAACTTATCCAAATCAGGAGCGACGTTTAGTCTTTAGTTTAAATCCAGGCTCACAAATAAGAAAAATAGGGTCTTCAAAGAACTATATTTGGGTGAGTGATGGCGCGCATTTCTATACCTACAATATCGACACTAGCGAGTTAAACTCTTTCTCTCTATTGCAGCTCTATCAACATAGTAATAATAGCTACGTTTACATTAATGATGCGGTGCTAGTTGAAACGAAGTGGGCACTAGCAACGACTTCCGGCTTCTATCTTTCTGAAGGTGATAAGTTTGACCATGTCGCTGCCTCAGGTCAAAACTACATTGAGAAAGTCTATTATTCACACACGCGAAGAGAAATTTTGATAGGTACATTGCGTGGCGCTTTAATTTTCAACATTTACCAGCCTGATAAAGAAGTGATTAGAATTGGCGGCTCACATGTTTTGACATTCGCAGAGACAAATCAAGAGTATTGGGTGGGGACAGAGCATGGCCTTTATTTGTACTCATTTTTTTCAGGTGAGGTCACCGAAGTCGCGCCTGCAAGTTTTCTTGAGTTAGAGTTAGATAACACGAAGATTTATTCGTTGTTGAGTGACAATATGGGAGGGATGTGGATTGCGACTAACCAAGGTATTCGTTATTACTCGCTATTTAGTAAAAAATTTGAACGAGTGACCTTTAGTAGTTATGACTCACACACCCTATCAGGACGAATTCGGCAAACTATTGAAGGTCCTGATGGTGCGCTTTGGTTTGCTGATGACCGAAAGATTTATCGTTCAGGAAAGAGTGGGATTAACCAAGTCTTAGAGTTGGAGTCGCAGATCAATGAATTTGCGTTTCAAAACGGCATGCTTTGGCTTGCAACCTCAAAAGGGCTGGAAATATTTGAGCTAAATGGTCTCAACAAGATTACATTTCCTTATTTACAGGTTATGGCCGGACATGCCGTAGAGCATGTGACCGTTGATGGTGATGACCGTCTTTGGGTATCAAGCGGATACCATCTTTACAATGTTGATACTGCTGCACAAAGCGTACGAAACTTTGGAAGTGAGTGGCTAGTAAGTCAGTATTTGCCTGCTAAGGTTACGCGCCTATATGATACTGAAGATGCCCTATTAATAGGCACCGATCATGGCGTATACCAATACAGTAATGACAACATCCAGTTTATCCGTTTTTCAGAAAAGTTTGGTGAATCATTAGACATGACCACGGCGGTTGATGGCAGCCAGTGGTTTGCTTCATCTTATGGTGTGTTTAAAACTGATACACGAAGCGATGAAAAACGTGTTGTTGAAATGAGTGAGCCCAACGCCAGACCTGCTTGCTTGATCAGAGACAGGCAAGGTATATGGTTAGCTTCCTCTGTCGGTTTAAGCTATTACCACCTTTCGGGTGAGTTAGTGAAACATTACTCATCGTCATCAGGCTTAATGAACAATGAGTTCCTCCCTGGTATTTGTAGCGTTATACAGCAGACAGAAATTGGTGAGCGAGAGCTTGTTCTGGGGTCGAAGTACGGACTCGTAAAAGCAGAAGCATCCAAGCTGCTTGTATCTAATCCCCCAGAGTCTAAGTTTATTGTTAGCCAAGTTGTGCTTGAAAATGAAGTTCTGCAAGTTGGTAGTGCCGATCTGAATGGGATCACACTGCCATATGGATCTTCGCTGAGTTTTTTATTCGGTGTGATGCCAAAACCAGACAGTCAAAATTTGTACTATCGATTGAACAACGATGACCCATGGCAAACGTTAGAGGGGGGCCAACTGACACTCGAGCACCTTAGTTCCGGTGAATATCACTTGCAGGTCAGTAATGAGTCTCAAGTTGCCGCTGGAGTCGTTGGTTTAGAATCTCACTTTATCGTCCTTCATCCTTGGTATCTATCGCGATTTGCTATTTTAGGCTTTGTCGTAGCTAGTATTGCGGTCGTTGCAGTACTCGTATTCTGGCGCTCGCGCTACGTTGTACAGGCTAACCGTGATCTAGCAGCTCAAGTGACCCTCAAAACGAATCAGTTAAGACATCAAAGTAGAGTGTTGCTTACGAGCAACCAGCAATTACGTAAACAGATTCAAGTTAGAAACCTACTCGTAGACCATGTAGCTCTATCCATAAAATCAAGCGTCGACTTTATTGTGGCGAAACTACCTATGCCTCTGGATACTGCGACAGAGGATCATTTGGCTAAAACGAATTGGCAGTTAAATGAACTCAAAAGTGTTCCAAGTGATGTAAGTGGTGGGAGCCAGAACTACAACTTGAGTCAGATAACTCAGTCAGTGGTTGATGTATGGCAAGATGACTTTGCAAAAGCGGGTATTTTGGTAGAGCTAGAAGATGAGAGCAAGCAGAGCCGGGTTGCTCTGGAAAGTTTTAATCTTGATGTTATTTTCAATAGCATTTTTGCCAATATCATCAAGCGCTCTTTCCGAGGTCAAACGGTTAGAATTATGCTAGAAGAGGGGCATGATATTGTGTCATTGAGCTTTCTTGATTACGGGACGCAATTACCTAATAAAGTCGCGACTGGGTTTCCATCTAACTTAAATCACTCTGAGTTGAGTATTGACCACCTTGCCCAATTAGTGACAACGAGTGGTGGTTATTTGGCTGTCTTCTCTTCTGATGCTCAAAACAAAGTCGAGATTACATGGCCATCTGCGAAGGAAAGTAGTTATCTGGATGAACCGCAGCAAGAACTCAATCCTGTAACTATTGCAGAAGATCAAGTCACACCAGAGAAAGAGTGGTTGCAAAAAGTCTATCAATTAGTGGCAGAGCATTACCATGATCCTGAATTTGGCACTGCGTCAGCCGCTAAAATGCTGTATATGTCTGAACGCTCTTTGCAGAGACGTTTTAAATCTGCCTCGTCAAGAACGTTAAAAGACTATGTCACAGAGGTTCGTTTAGAAACGGCGTGTGAACAGTTATTGGCGGGTGAGAAAATCAGTGAAGTCGCCTTTAACTGTGGCTTTAATGATCCATCTTACTTTAGCCAAAAGTTTAAGCTACATTTTGGTTTGCCCCCGTCCAAGTTTGCTTTGACTCAAGAAAGCCAAGAAATTAACTAGAAAACCTTCATTACACGCTCCCTAGTTAATAGTTAAGATGCTGGGGAGCTGCATGCAGTGCTCTATTATTGCTGCAGTTGCTAACGCAGTGAGTTTCATTGTTTTTTCATCACATCTAGCCTACAAATCCATTCTCAACACGTAAGCACGATCACGTTCTATCTGTTAGTCGCGATGTTCATAGCAATAAGCATAAATGGCTTCAAGAGAATGATTTATTGATAGTTGCAACAAATAAATGACAGTTGTATTGCTGTATCAAAAGAGCGTTGTTCATTTGGGTGAATGATGGTGTGCGACATTCGTGAAAACGAAAACTGTGTTGAAAAGATGAATAAGGTAAAGAAGTTTTGAAAGAGATGAAAAAAAATATCGTGGTATAGCCGGGGGGACTATACCACGGGTGTCAAGGACACCTTCGCTTGCTGCCGGAGTGACATGTTGCCATGCCACCTCTGGAATTTATTAGAGAGGTTGCCCTCTCGATGGAGTAACTATACGAGAGGTTACTTATTTTTCTTATAAAAATAACGCCATGTTTATATGAGAAAAGCGACAACGTTTGGTTTTTTACTTAACCAATTGTTTTAATTTGTATTTTTTGTTTTCTATCTTGGTTTGTGACATTTTTGTTTCGTTAGGTGTCATTTTTAATTGTTAATTTTGACGTAAATAACGAGAGGAAATTTACGAAGTTAACGTTTGAAAGCGTGAAAACATTTACGGAATCTTTGATTTCACACAAGGATTGAAGGGGTATAGGGGAGTAATATTGGCAACCTAAACTTATTAAATAATAATATTTCTCATTAGCAATACTCTTAAGGGCCACTATGAAGTTATCAGAGATTAATCCTGGCGATACGGTGACGATTCGGTTGTTAGATGGTCTTTCATCAGATATCAGAAAGAAACTCATGGTAATGGGGCTGCTTCCCAATACAGAAGTCAAAGTGATTCGACGTGCGCCAATGGGCGATCCTTTACAAGTCGAAGTCCGTGGTGTGTCTGTCGCATTGCGAGAAACAATTGCTCAGAAAATTGAAGTGGAGCGAGTGTAATGCAATATCAAGTGCTAACCGTAGGTAACCCTAATAGTGGTAAAACGACGCTATTTAATGGTTTAACTGGCGCAAAACAGCAAGTTGGTAACTGGGCAGGCGTCACGGTTGAAAAGAAAACGGGACAATTCAAGCATGCTGGGGATGAGTTTTTGCTCACTGACCTTCCGGGTATTTACTCATTAGACAGTGGTAATGATAGTAATAGTATTGATGAATCCATCGCATCGCGTGCGGTTCTAACTCATCCTGCTGATCTCATTATTAACGTGGTGGATGCTACAAGTTTAGAGCGCAGCTTATACATGACGCTGCAACTTCGCGAACTTGGTCGCCCTATGATTGTTGTCCTCAACAAGATGGATGCGCTAAAGCGTGAACGTCAGATGATTAACGTTGCAGAGCTTGAGAAAACGTTAGGTTGTCCGGTTGTCAGTTTATCTGCAACCAATAAAACTCAAGTGGCAGAGTTTAAAGAAAAGCTCCATAAATCCATCGTTCAAGGAGTGCCACTTAAAGAATTGTCTTTGCATTACGGTGAGAAGATGGAGTCGGCAATTCAAACGGTTTCCGCACTTTTTAACGACCAAAACGTCGCTCATCGTGCACTAGCGATTCGTGCGCTTGAAAAAGACACAATGGTGCTCAATAGTCTTTCTGATATTGATAGAAGCAAAGTATTGGAAGTCATTACGACGTTAGATTTGGATATCGATTTGCATGTCGCGGATACTAAGTACACGCATCTGCATGAACAGTGTAAAAAAGTTCGCCGAAGCGAAGGCAAGTTAAGTCGTAGTGTGACTGAAAGACTCGACCAGTTTATTTTGAACAAGTGGGTTGGAATTCCTTTCTTCTTTGTTGTTATGTACCTGATGTTTATGTTCTCGATTAACATCGGTAGTGCATTTATCGATTTTTTTGACATTGGTGTGGGCGCATTATTGGTTGATGGTGGACATCACTTGTTAGATGGTCACCTACCTGTTTGGCTGGTTACGGTGATTGCTGATGGTTTAGGCGGCGGTATTCAAACGGTTGCAACCTTTATTCCAGTTATCGCGTGTTTGTACCTCTTCCTAGCGGTACTTGAGAGCTCAGGTTACATGGCTCGTGCAGCATTCGTACTAGATAAAGTGATGCAGAAGATCGGCCTACCGGGCAAAGCATTTGTACCGTTGGTTCTTGGTTTTGGCTGTAACGTACCGTCAATCATGGCAACTCGTACTCTAGACCAAGAACGTGAGCGTAAACTGGCTGCATCTATGGCGCCATTTATGTCATGTGGTGCTCGTCTGCCTGTATACGCGCTATTCGCTGCGGCATTCTTCCCAGGTTCTGGCCAGAACATTGTATTCGCACTTTACCTACTTGGTATTGTGGCAGCGATCTTCACAGGTCTTTTCCTTAAGCACACGCTTTACCCAGGTAGCAGCGATAGCCTAGTAATGGAAATGCCTGATTACGAGCTTCCGACGCTACAAAACGTGGTGATCAAAACTTGGCAAAAGCTAAAGCGCTTTGTACTTGGTGCAGGTAAAACCATCGTTATCGTTGTTGCTATTCTGAGTTTCTTCAACTCATTGGGGACTGATGGCAGTTTTGGTAACGAAGACAGCGAAAACTCTGTGCTTTCTAAAGCAGCGCAAGTTGTGACTCCAGTATTCTCACCAATCGGTGTTCAAGAAGACAACTGGCCGGCGACGGTAGGTATCATTACCGGTATCTTCGCAAAAGAGGCGGTAGTTGGTACGCTGAACAGTCTATACACGACGCCAAGCGACGGCGAAGACGCAGAATTTGACCTAATGGGCAGCCTAGAAGAGGCAGTAATGAGTATCCCCGAAAACCTAGCTGGTTTGAGCTACTCAGATCCACTAGGTATTGAAGTGGGTGACTTAACTGACTCAAATGCCGTTGCCGAAGAACAAGAAGTCGATGCTTCTATCTTCGGTAACATTAAATCGCAGTTTGCTTCTGGCAATGCCGCATTTGCTTACCTAATCTTTATCCTACTGTACACTCCTTGTGTGGCGGCGATGGGGGCTTATGTGCGTGAGTTTGGTCATAAGTTCGCACGCTTTATCGCGGTTTGGACAATGGGATTAGCTTACCTATGTGCGACGTTCTACAACCAATTGACGCATTTCGCAGATAGCCCAGTAACAAGTGGTATTTGGATGGCTGTGATCGTAGCTATCTTCTTTGGCACATACCGTGTGTTCAAACAAGTTGGTAAGAAACAAAACGGCGCATTAGAGGCGCAAATAGCATGATTTTAAAAGAGCTTTATCAATACATTGCAGACAAAGGAACCGTCTCCCAGTCAGATCTGGCTAAACAGTTTGGGATGAGTGAAGATGGCGTCGACGCGATGTTAAACGTGTGGATTAAGAAGGGCAAAATTAGCCGCTTAGTTGACACTAATAAAGCTCATGACGTGACTCGTGTTCGCTACTCAGTGACTAAACAAGATGGTTTGTCTCTGACAGTCACCATGTAGCGACTATCAAAATTAGTCACCTAAAAATTATCACGTAAAAACGACAAAGCCGCATCAGCAATGATGCGGCTTTTTTCAACTTATAAGCTCAGATTTTGCAAAGTTTTCCAGTTAAGCTTTGTGGAAAATAGAGCTCAGTGACAACACGTTTTTAATGCGACCAAGTAATTCGTTTTGCTCTTCTTCTGTACGGAATTCACCTTTGGTGTTCCCCCAAACCGGTCCCGGCCATGCGACGTCATCTTTGAAGCGAGCAATATGGTGAATGTGCAGCTGTGGCACCATATTACCTAGCGCACCAAGGTTTAGCTTGTCTGGACGGAATGTTGCTTCCAGTGCTTGGCTTACCGCTTGAGACTCTAGCAAAAACTGTTGCTGTTCTTGCATTGGCAAGTGGTGAAGCTCTTTTAGGTTTGCACGTTTTGGTACCAAGATAACCCATGGCACGGCATTGTCTTTATGCAGAAGTGCCACACACAGTGGGAAGTGACCGATAACGGTAGTGTCTTTTGCCAATTGAGGGTGCAGTTCAAAACTCATTATATTATCCGATTTGAATTGAATGACATCAGTATACGCCAGATAAAACAAAAGGTTGACGCTTTCACGCCAACCTTTCTAAATCGTCTCGATTCTAGAATCGCTTACATACGCTCTAGAGTATCGATACCTAGTAGAGACAGACCTTGCTTGATGGTCTTCGCTGTTAGCGCTGCTAGTTTCAGACGGCTTTGTTTCACTGCTTCGCCTTCAGCAACTAGGATAGGGCATGCTTCGTAGAAGCTAGAGAACTGACCTGCTAGTTCGAATAGGTAGCTACACATGATGTGTGGTTGACCTTCGCGAGCGACAGATTGAACCGCTTCTTCGAACTGCATAAGTTTAGCAATAAGTGCTTTCTCTTTCTCATCAGTGATTTTGATGTCACCTTGGAGAGCGTCCATAGCAACACCAGCTTTAGCGAAAATAGAAGCTACGCGAGTGTATGCATATTGCATGTATGGTGCTGTGTTACCTTCAAACGCTAACATGTTGTCCCAATCGAACACGTAGTCAGTCGTACGGTGTTTAGATAAGTCAGAGTATTTAACCGCTGCCATTGCAACTGTTTTAGAGATCTTCTCTTTTTCTTCCGCATCTAGTTCAGGGTTTTTAGATTCGATCAGTTGTGCTGCACGAACTTCTGCTTCATCTAGAAGGTCGGCAAGACGAACGGTACCACCCGCACGAGTCTTGAATGGCTTACCATCTTTACCAAGCATCATGCCGAACGCGTGGTGCTCAAGAGATACTGACTCAGGTACGTAGCCTGCTTTACGAACAATTGTCCAAGCTTGCATTAGGTGCTGGTGTTGACGTGAGTCGATGAAGTAAAGCACACGGTCTGCGCTTAGCTCTTCATAACGATATTTTGCACATGCGATGTCTGTTGTTGTGTATAGGAAACCGCCATCGCGTTTTTGAACGATAACGCCCATTGGTTCGCCATCTTTGTTCTTGTATTCATCTAGGAATACAACTTGCGCGCCATCATCTTCAACGGCAAGACCTTGTTCTTTTAGGTCTGCAACGATCTTAGGAAGCATGTCGTTGTACATGCTCTCGCCCATTACGTCGTCACGAGTCAGTGACACGTTTAGACGGTCGTAGTTGCGCTGGTTTTGGATCATGGTTACATCAACGAGTTTTTTCCACATTTCTGCACAGTACTCGTCACCGCTTTGCAGTTTCACAACGTAGTTTCGCGCCTTTACTGCGAAGTCTTCATCTTCATCGTACAGCTTTTTCGATTCGCGGTAGAAGCCTTCAAGGTCCGCAAGTTCCATAGAAACTTCGCCAGACTCTTGTTGTACACGTTCAAGGTTTGCGATAAGCATACCGAACTGAGTACCCCAGTCGCCGATGTGGTTCGCACGGATCACTTTGTGACCTAGGAACTCAAGAGTACGTACTACCGCATCACCGATGATGGTTGAACGTAGGTGACCAACGTGCATTTCTTTAGCAACGTTTGGTGCAGAGTAGTCAGCAACGATAGTTTGAGCTTCGTCTGCCGCAACGCCAAGACGTGAATCAGCCAGTGCTGCTTCCGCTTGTTTTGCTAGGAACTCTTCGCTTAGGAAAATGTTGATGAAACCAGGACCAGCGATTTCTGTCTTGCTCGCAATACCATCTAGGTCTAGAACATCCAGTACTTTCTGTGCAAATTCTCGTGGGTTAGTACCCAGTTTTTTAGCAACGCCCATTACGCCGTTTGCTTGGTAGTCACCAAATTGTGGCTTTGCTGATTGGCGTACTGCCGCAGGACTGCCTGCAGGTGCGCCAGCGGCTTCTAGAGCCTGAGATACTTTGTCATTAATAAGTGCTTGGATATTCACACGCGTTTCCTTCAATTCAAGGACGAAGAACTCGGCGAAATAAGTGCCGAGTTCTGTTGGAGTTCACAAAAATGGGGCTAATGATAACAACTTTATTGCTTTTCATACAGAGAGGAATTGGGGAAATTTATACTTTTTCGATTGAATGGAAATGTGGCTTAGTTTGCGTTTACTATTGTGCTCAGAGTAATGAGATAAATCGCCCCATAAGAGAGCTACAATGACGACTCAACTAGTTGAAAAACGCCTAGCGCCTAAATTGATGATCCAAGATCTGGATGAATTTATGGCGAAGATTGAAGAGCTTGCATCCCTGTTAAAACTGGATCTGAGCTTTGCTCAAGCTGACCATATTGCGCTGCGAATTAATGATACTGAAACAGCAAAAGCCGCGCATGAAGCATGGAATCAATACGGTAAGGTGATTTCACAAGCGAAAATCAACGGTCGTCCAATCATCGTTATCGAATTCGACAAAGCGTTGGAAAGCCGTGGTTGGAAGATTGAGTGTCTGGAACTGCCATACCCTGCGGAAGGCAAAATCTACCCAAATGAAAGCTGGGAACATGTGGAGTTTGTGATTCCGTCTCATGCCGAAACTGCAGACGAGTTTCTTGCTGATTTGAAACACACTTACCCAGCGTTTGGCGCGCGTTTTAATGAGTTGGAAGAGCTAGGTGTGAAGATCAAACTGTCGAGCCCGAAAGGGGATGGCGAACGCTTGAATAACCCAACAGTGGCGTTTAAGTACCAAGGCATTTGTATCAAACTGCACCCGCATTCACTTAAGCGTATTGTGGAGTCTGAGCAGGCGTAAAACGCTAGGGTGAGAATTGCTGAGTTGCGATAGGCAAAAAGGGAGCCGAGGCTCCCTTTCGTAAGCGAATCACTATTTAGCCGGTGATTTGCGTTTTGGGTTGGTAATGGAAAGTTTTTTGCCTTTCAACTCTTCATCTAGAGTGAGTGTGAAAGTCTTTGGAAACGGCATTCGTTTACAATGATCCACTTTGTTCCTGACGATTGTGAGTAGGGCTTCCGTTGAAGATTTTTGCTCTATTTTCAAGCTAAAGTCATCGTTCTTACTGCAGCCATTAGACTCGGCGATAAATGAAATTTGACTATCGCTAGTTCGATACGCTTCAACCATGATGGCTTGATGTTCAGACTCTAGACCTTGCTGCGTTTCTGTATTTGCCGAGCAAGCGACTAAACTGATGGAGCTCAAGCCAAGCAGCATTGTTTTGAGTACATATTGCATCTTATTGTCCTTTTTTGCGACGCAGGAAAGGACCTGCGGCCAGCAACATTAATAGGCTAATTGAGAAGCTGCCGCCTGAACTTGATGTTTTGGTTACGCTGCTCTCGCTAGTGTTATCTGAACTAACTGACATCTTGATATTGCGAATATACGCTTGCGCGTTGTAACCACCGCTAAACTCGTAATTTTTCAGATAAGCAAAAGTAACCGTGTTTGACTTCCTGTAAAAATCGATAGAAAGTTCACTATAATCAAGAAGCTGGCGGGTGTAGTCATACTCTTGGCCATTGACAAAAACGACAAAATAATCGAAACCATCGGATAGGACTTTAAAATCCATGGATAGTTTGCCTTTTGGCAAATCGGTTAAATGCAAGATGGATGCACCAGTAGACATTCCCATTTCTGCTGACTGAAGCTCACCATTTTCAGTTGTCCAAGCGTATTCATTGGTGTAAACATTTGCGCCAGCTAGTGGGATGGCACTGCTCAATGAGTTGCTTGCTTTATCTACACCTGTATACTTAAACGTTGTTGTAAGTTTGGACAGTTTCGGATGATCGGTAAAGAGCTCTATCGTTGTTACTGACTCTGAATAGCTAGGTTGGTAACCCACGGTAATTTGGCAGCTTTGAGAAGGCTTTAAGGTACCAGTACAAGTGCTTTTCTCTATGGTACTTCCGTATGATATTGTGCTTTCGTAGATGTTGAATGGGATAGTATCGTCATTACGAATAGTAAAGGTCTCTTGCTGTCCTTTTCGCTCAACGAAATGAAGATCTCGATACTGGGTATAGCTGATAGTATTACGATGACTATCTATCCAACCATTGTGCTGAAAATGAGCGACGTTTGCATAAACACCATAAGCATTTGGTTGAGCACATCCATCACCCCAACTGACCACCCCTAATAACTTGTTGATGCCGTTATCGTCAACGATGAGCGGACCGCCGCTATCTCCTTGGCAGCTATCTTTACCTCCCCAATAGTATCCAGCGCAAATGCCGTCATCTGATACATTAGAGTAGTTTCCTGGTAGGTTTTGGCAGGTAGCTCGATCTACGTATTCCAAATCTACTTGTTGTAAAACGGTTGGGTATATTCGGTCTGTCGTGGACGTATTTCCCCATCCAGCCACGTGCAACTTGTCTCCTACGCGTACGCTATCTAAAAGTTCTGGCGTTGCCAGGTCAATCGTTGCGCTATCGATATTGTGTTCTAATTCAATAAGAGCGATGTCATTGTTCGTTGTATTGCTGTTATATTCATTATGTGAATAGATATTGTTAACAGCGATACGCTGTGATTGAGACTCGTTGTTTTGGTCATAAAGGCCAAGAACGATATCTATATCGTCCGCATTAAGACCTTCCACACAGTGCGCAGCAGTTAATACGTATTTTCCACCTAGGAAACTGCCACCACAAAAGTGACCAATAGATGTAGGTTGTCCTTTACGTACCAGTGAAGCAATAAATTTCCAGTCGGAAGTGTTGGCAGGTTCGCCGCCGATAATGCGAGTGGGTACATCATTCTGAACAGGCTCAAGAGTATCTGCGATTGTGGTTGCTGGTAAAGTCAGCCCAATCAGAAAAGCCACTAACGTTTTTTTCATTTTAATTCCGTAATATTAACGTGGTTTATTATAAGGAGGATAAATGATAAACGGAATCATTCTCTCGGTAAATAGTTGTAGAGAAATGAAAAATTATAACGTATCGGTTTAACTTTGATGGTTAGAATTGGAGGGGGTGGGGATCTTCTGAAAAGATGAAACCCGTCAAGTTGGACGGGTTTCACTATCGTTGTAACTAGTACGGAGGGATTACAGGATCACTGTTTTATTCCCATAAACAAAGACGTGGTCATTGATCACTTTATTCAAAGCCTTACTCAATACGTTCTTCTCTACATCGCGTCCCGCTTGCGCCATATCTTGGGCATTGAATGTATGGTCGACAGGAATTACGTCTTGCTTGATGATCGGCCCTTCATCTAAATCATTAGTCACGAAGTGCGCTGTTGCACCGATGATTTTCACACCGCGATCGTAAGCTTGTTGATATGGCTTCGCGCCAATAAAAGCAGGTAAGAAGCTGTGATGAATATTAATGATTTTGTGGTGATATTTCTCAACAAACGTCGGCGTTAATACGCGCATGTATTTAGCTAGCACCAAAAAGTCAGCATCGTATTGATCGATCACTTCTAGCATCTTCTGCTCGTGTTCTTCACGGCTAAGGTTTTCATGGGTCACGTGGTGGTAAGGAATGTCGAAGCGTTCAGTGAGAGTTTGCAGTTTGTCGTAATTCCCCACCACTGCAGCGATCTCAACATCTAGGCTTCCATCGTAGGTTTTCATCAGAATATCGCCTAAACAATGCGCTTCTTTTGTGACGAGAATGACGATGCGCTTACGGCGAGAGCCAACCAATTTACGCTTAGCACCTTGCGGGAGAGCTTGGTCCAAGTCGGCAAGAAACGTTTGATCGTTGAAGTATCCCTCCAACTCCGTTCTCATGAAAAAGTGGCCACTGGTATTATCAACAAATTCGTTATTGTGAACGATGTTGAGTTGGTGCTTGTAACAGATATTAGTAATTTTCGAGATGAGACCCGGGGCGTCAGAACAGTGGGTCAACAGTGTTTTCTTTTCCATAAATCAGGTACTTCCATGCATTAATATTTTAGCGTACGAATTTGTTATTATTCCCTGGCGGGTGTAACTGTACTGCCATGTTTCACCATAAATAATCTATTCTTACGTTGGTTTCAACAAAATATCCGCGTGTCGCCGCAAGCTGGTCAGATTGTGGGCTGATGTCACTCCTATTCCTCTGATATACTCTCGATAATTTTTCAAACTCAATACCAAGCATGATCGCAAAAACTTTTTCCTCTGATGGCGCGTTAGGTAAGGCCATTCCTGGCTTTCAAGCTCGTCAGCCACAAATCGATATGGCGGAAGCCGTCAGCAGAGCGATCAAAGATCAAACCCAGTTGGTGGTGGAGGCAGGAACCGGAACCGGTAAGACCTTCGCATACCTAGTCCCTGCGCTGTTGAGCGGTAAAAAAGTGATCATCAGTACAGGCTCGAAAAACTTGCAAGAGCAGTTGTACCATCGTGACTTACCGCTCATGGTCAATGCGCTTGGTTTTTATGGCCAAGTGGCGTTATTAAAAGGGCGTTCTAATTATCTGTGTTTGGATCGTTTGAGCCGCCAAATGGTCGAAAGCCACACTAATGAATCTGACCCGACGTTATTAACTCAACTGGTTAAAGTGCGTGCTTGGTCATCAGAAACCAAAACAGGTGACCTTGGGGATTGTGATGATCTACCAGAAGACAGCATGATCATTCCGACCATCACCTCAACCAATGATAACTGTTTAGGTAAAGAATGTCCGAGCTACACTGATTGCTTTGTATTGAAAGCGCGTAAGCGAGCCATGGATTCCGACATTGTTGTAGTGAACCATCACTTGTTTCTTGCTGATTTAGCGATTAAAGAAACAGGATTCGGTGAACTGATTCCAGAAGCCGATGTGTTTTTTTTTGATGAAGCTCATCAGTTGCCAGATATTGCGAGCGAATATTTCGGCCAGTCAGTTTCAAGCCGCCAAATTCACGATCTTGCCAAAGACATTGAAATAGCCTATCGCACCGAAGCCAAAGATATGCGTCAATTGCAAAAAGTGGGCGACAAACTCATGCAAAGCGCAATGGACATGCGGATTGTCTTGGGTGAGCCAGGCTTTCGTGGCAACTGGCGTGAGGCGTTGCAATCAGGTTCTATTAAGCGAGAATTATTGCGCTTAACTGACAGCCTCGAATTGGCGATTGATGTACTCAAAATAGCTTTAGGGCGCAGTCAATTACTGGATACCGCTTTTGAACGAGCCAATTTGATCAAAGGCCGCATCGACCGCGTCTGTGATGTCGATATTACCGGTTACTCATACTGGTACGATACCTCGCCTCGTCATTTCGCTCTGCACATTACGCCTCTTTCTGTCGCGGACAAGTTCCATGAGCAAATAGAGATTAAACAAGGCGCGTGGATTTTCACGTCAGCAACCCTAGCCGTATCGGGCGACTTCAAGCACTTTACTGAGCGCCTTGGCCTCAAGCCTACAAAGCAATTTTCTCTGCCGTCCCCCTTTGATTATCAAAAACAAGCGCGCCTTTGTGTGCCAAGGTATTTGCCAGAGCCAAACAGTAACGGCTTAGCGGATAAGTTAGTCCGAATGCTTGCTCCGGTGATTGAAGAAAATGATGGTCGCTGCTTCTTTTTATGTACCTCGCACAGCATGATGCGTGAACTAGGTGAGAAGTTCCGAGAAGTACTTGAGCTGCCTGTGTTAATGCAAGGGGAGATGAGTAAGCAGAAAACTTTGGCGGAGTTTATGGAACTGGGTAACGCTTTACTCGTGGCGACAGGCGCCTTCTGGGAAGGGATTGATGTTAGAGGTGATGCGCTGAGCTGTGTTATTATCGACAAATTACCGTTTACCGCCCCTGACGATCCGTTACTCAAAGCCCGTATCGAGGATTGTCGATTACGTGGCGGTGAACCATTTGCTGAAGTACAAATCCCGGATGCAGTGATTACGTTAAAGCAGGGAGTCGGGCGATTAATTCGAGATCAGAAGGATCACGGTGCGTTGATCATTTGTGATAATCGCCTCGTCACGCGAGACTATGGTGGTATTTTCCTCGGAAGCCTACCACCTATCCCAAGGACGCGAGACTTAGATGGAATCAAAGCATTCCTGAAAGCAGAACAATCTGTCACAGACGCAAGTGCTGAGGCATAACCCAATAAATGAAAGTTGTAGAGAGTTAAATGAGCGCAAAAATTCTTGCTATCGATACAGCGACTGAAAACTGTTCAGTTGCGTTGTTGGCTAATGATCAAGTGATTTCACGTAGCGCGGTTGCACCACGCGATCACACCAAAAAAGTACTGCCAATGGTTGATGAAGTACTCAAAGAAGCTGGCCTGACTCTACAAGAGCTGGATGCGTTAGCGTTTGGACGTGGTCCAGGTAGCTTTACTGGCGTTCGTATCGGTATTGGTATCGCACAAGGTTTGGCGTTCGGTGCTGACTTACCTATGATCGGCGTTTCAACGCTGGCTGCAATGGCTCAAGGTAGCTATCGCTTGCATGGTGTGACCGATGTCGCTGTGGCTATTGACGCACGTATGGGTGAAGTTTACTGGGCACGTTACACTCGCCAAGCAAACGGTGAGTGGGCAGGGATGGATGCAGAGTGCGTAATTCCACCAGCACGTCTCGTTGAAGAAGCACAAGCAGACGACAAAACGTGGACGACAGCAGGTACTGGTTGGGATGCTTACCAAAAAGTATTAGCAGGCCTACCGTTTAATTTGACGCATGGTGACGTTCTGTACCCTGATTCACAAGACATCGTGATTCTTGCTGAACAAGAATTTAAAAAGGGTAATACCGTGCCGGTCGAAGATTCGAGCCCTGTTTATTTACGTGATAATGTGACATGGAAAAAACTTCCTGGTCGCGAATAGTCCGTTTTTCATTAACCTGACAAAAAGCAGGGCGTTTGCCCTGTATTTTTATGGAGTGCTATGGCGTCGATTAATGGCTTGCCTCCTTCTTTGATTCCCGGTGCAAATCGCACTAATAAAGCCAGTCAAAAGAAGCCGGTAAATAAATCACAAACAAAGCAGCCTGTAGGTCAGCCTTCAAAGGTTGCTAACGCCGTGGCGCACTCCATAAAACACGTGGATGAGTCCCAAATTCACCGAGCTCAAGTGCAATATGACCTTCCTGAAGGGGGCGCACGTAAAGCAATGGAGCAGTACATGGATGTCATGAATCGAGCTAAAAAAGAGGAACTGGCTCAATTACTTGGTGTCGATATTTACGTGTGAGATCTCCCCAGCTTGGGGTTACTAATATTGAAAGGTGGTTTATGAAGGTTTTTGGACGGTTTTTTCTCGCATTATTTGCTACGGTTGGTTTGTCTGCGTGTAGCTCGTTGCCTGAGGAGCTAAATGCAAGCACAGAATTGGTCGTTACAGACTATAAAGCTTTTGCTGAGTCTCAGGGGCAAGTGAGTGAAGATGTTCGCCTTGGTGGAATCATCGCTAAAGTGGATAACTTTAAAGATAAAACGCGTCTAGAGATTGTAAACCTTCCTATCAGTAAGTCTGGTAAACCTGATATCGATGAAGAGCCTACGGGGCGTTTTGTCGCCTATTTTGATGGCTATTTAGAGCCTGTCGCCTTTAGTGAAGGCCGTTTGGTGACGGTTGTAGGCAAAGGAGCAGGGGAAGAAGAAGGAAAGATCGGTGAGCACGGTTACATCTTCCCGGTAATAAAGGGGGAAGGGTACCGTTTATGGAAAATTGAAGAACGTGTACGCATGTATGACTCGCCAACCTACTTTTACCCATGTTACTCGATTAACTGCCGCATGTGGCGTAATGATTTCCCACAAGACGGTAAAGTGATAAAACAGGTCAAATAATCTGCGATGCATGAGCGTCAATTCGAGCTTCCTGCCGGCAAAATGGCAGCCCTTGAGATAGGGAACGAGAAAACGGCTGACTTGTCAGTCGTTTTTCTTCATGGGTGGTTAGATAATGCGGGCAGCTTTAAAGCGCTCATGGAGCAGTTGAATCAACTTAATCCTCACTTACACCTCCTCGCCATCGATCATTTTGGTCACGGTTTATCGAGTCATAAATCTCACGATAATTATTACCCCTTTCACGACTATATTGCCGATTTGTATCAGTTTTTGGACGAATTATCACCAAACAGACTGATATTAGTAGGGCATTCACTTGGTGCTTTAATCGCAAGTTGCTATAGTGCTGCGTTTCCAGAGCAGGTCGAAGGTCTTGTGCAAATTGAGGGAGCAGGACCTCTTACTGAAGAGCCTATTAACAGTTTGCCTCGTCTTCGCGATGGCGTTTTAAGTCGAATAAGACAGCAAAACAAGCCAGAGCGAGCCATTGCCTCCTTCGATCTGGCGTTAAAATTACGCATGCAAGCCAACCAATTAACCGCTGAGCAGCTTCTACCGATAGTCGAGCGTGGAACAGAGCAGCGAGGAGATAAATGGTATTGGCGGCATGACGCCAAGTTAAAATGTGCGTCGCTTTACCGAATGGCGCAAGCGCATGCTAACTCGATTACCAGCCAAATACGTTGTCCTCATTTGATTGTATTAGGCGATCAAGGATTTCAGAATTTACCATCTAACCAAGCTGATTGGGGAGAGAACCCACCGCAAGTGGTTTCTGTCAAGGGTGGTCATCACTGTCATTTAGAGCAAATACTCGAGGTCGCAACGCGAATTCTTGGTGTAGTTAACAAAATTTAAACAAGTGTTTGAGAGTTGCGTGCTCAAGCACGTTCGCTGTGCTGTAATAGCTTTCAAAATAAAAAGGACGCTATTTTTTAGCCAGTTATAAACGAGGAGTAACATCGTGGATAAACCATGGCTTTCACGTTATCCAAGTGACGTACCTGAAACCATTAATCCAGAGCAATATGAGTCTTTGGTAGAAATGTTTGAACAGTCTGTACAAAAATATGCAGACCAACCAGCATTCATGAACATGGGCTCGGTTATGACCTTCCGTAAATTGGAAGAGCGTAGTCGCGCATTCGCAGCGTATCTGCAAAACGAGTTAAAACTGCAAAAGGGTGACCGCGTTGCTCTGATGATGCCAAACTTACTGCAATACCCAGTAGCATTATTTGGTATTTTGCGTGCAGGTTGTATCGCCGTAAACGTTAACCCACTTTACACTCCTCGTGAACTTGAACACCAATTGAATGACTCAGGTGCGACGACGATTGTGATTGTGTCTAACTTTGCGAACACGCTAGAACAAATCGTCGATAAAACACCAGTCAAACACGTAGTGTTAACCAGTCTTGGTCAAATGCTGCCACGAGCGAAAGGTACGATTGTCGATTTTGTCGTGAAGTACGTTAAGGGCATGGTGCCTAAGTACGATTTACCTGGTGCTATCTCAATGCGTCAGGCTCTACGTAAAGGTCGTCGTCTACAATACGTTAAACCGTTTATGTCTGGGGATGACATTGCATTCCTGCAATATACGGGGGGGACGACAGGTGTCGCGAAAGGTGCGATTCTGACTCACCGCAACATGATTGCGAACGTTCTACAGGCAAAAGGCGCGTACGGACCGGTTTTATCTCCGGGGCGTGAATTAGTCGTAACAGCGTTACCGCTGTATCACGTATTTGCTCTTACCGTAAACTGTCTGCTGTTTGTCGAAATGGGTGGTCGTAACTTACTTATTACCAACCCTAGAGATATTCCAGGGTTCGTGAAAGAGCTACAAAAGCATCCGTTTACTGCGATTACGGGCGTGAATACCTTATTTAATGCATTGGTCAATAATGAAGATTTCCACGAGTTGGATTTCAGTAATCTACGTTTAGCCGTTGGCGGCGGCATGGCAGTGCAGCGCTCAGTGGCAGAAAGATGGCAAAAGACCACGGGTTGCTATTTGCTCGAAGGTTACGGTCTAACAGAGTGTTCTCCGTTGGTTGCGGCATATCCGCATGATCTTGTTGAATACAATGGCTCTATTGGTCTGCCGGTACCATCAACAGAAGTTCGTATCGTGGACGAAGAAGGCAACGCTCTTGCGAATACTGAAACTGGTGAACTTCAAGTTCGTGGTCCTCAGGTTATGCAAGGTTACTGGCAACGACCTGAAGCAACGAAAGATACGATTAACGAAGACGGCTGGCTATCAACTGGCGACATCGTTAAGTTCGATGACGAAGGCTTCCTGCATATCGTTGACCGTAAGAAAGACATGATCTTAGTATCAGGCTTTAATGTTTACCCGAACGAAATTGAAGACGTTGTAGCACTACACGGCAAAGTACTTGAAGTTGCTGCTATTGGTCAGCCACATGAAGTGTCTGGTGAATTAGTGAAGATTTATGTCGTGAAACGCGATCCGAGCTTGACCAAAGACGAAGTGATCGCGCATTGTCGAGAACACCTAACTGGCTACAAAGTTCCGAAGTTGGTTGAATTCCGCGAAGACTTACCTAAAACCAATGTCGGTAAGATCTTGCGTCGTGTTTTACGCGAAGAGAATGACGCTGAACTTGCGAAGAAAAGCGCATAAGCCGATTTCGTCGAGTCGAGAGATTTAAAAAATGATAGAATGCCAGCGTTTTGCTGGCATTTTTTATAGCGAGAAGTATGTGAACTATCAAATTATTACTAAAAACAAAGACCTAGAAGAGGTTTGCACTCATGCCCGAGAGGCAGACGTAGTGATGCTGGATACCGAATTCGTTCGTATTCGCACTTTCTACCCGCAGTTAGGTCTGATTCAGCTTTTCGATGGTAATCGCCTCTCGCTGATTGATCCGACTGAATTAACGGATATGACGCCGTTTGTAGCGCTATTAAAAGATACTTCTGTGCTAAAAGTGCTGCACGCATGTGGTGAAGATTTAGAAGTTTTCCAAAACGCTTTTGGTTGTACACCATTCCCTATGGTGGATACGCAGCTGATGGCCGCTTTTCTCGGTCACGGCCTATCGACAGGCTTCGCATCGCTGGTGGAAGAATATTTAGGCGTAGAGCTTGACAAAAGTGAATCACGTACCGACTGGATGGCTCGTCCACTGACACAAAAGCAATTAGATTATGCTGCCGCAGATGTTCATTACTTGTTACCGTTATACGAAAAGCTGTTCGATAAGGTGACGCAAGCAGGTTGGTGGGAAGCTGTACAGCAAGAAAGTGATTTACTCGTTTCGAAACGTATTCACGTAACCAATGAAGAGAATGCCTACCTTGATATTAAGGGCGCTTGGCAATTAAAACCTTCTGAGCTGGCGATTTTAAAGCCATTGGCGACGTGGCGTTATCGTGAAGCAATCAAACGAGATTTAGCGCTGAACTTTATCTTCAAAGAAGGTGATCTATTAACGGTCGCTCGTCTTGGTTTAACGAACTTTAAGAAGATGGAAGCAGAAGATATTGATATCCGAGCGATTAACCGCCATGGCGCGAAGATTGCCGCGATTGTTAAACAAGCGAAGCAAACACCTTCTGAAGAGTATCCTGCGAAAATTGAGCGTTTAATGGACTATCCGGGTTACAAGCAGGTCTTCAAAAATATGAAAGACTTGGTGAAATCGGCTTCGCAGAAGTCAGGTTTAGCCACGGAGTTCCTTGCCTCTAAAAAGCAGATCAATCAGTTGATCAGTTGGGTTTGGAAAAAAGATCGTGACCCAGAAGTATTGCCTGATTTGATGCAAGGGTGGCGTTTGGATTTACTCGGCGACAAGATGAACAAAGCATTAAAGTAATGAAAGATGAAAAAGGTTGGCCTCGATGCCAACCTTTTTCGTTCTAATTAGAGCATTCGTCTGGCGAGAGAAACTGATTACTTTTCTTCGTCTGGTAGCTTCACATTCAGCTCAAGAACTGAGATATCGTCGTCTTTGTGCTCAAATGTTAAGTCAACCATATTTGGATCAATTGCCACGTACTTGCTGATTACTTTCAAGATGTCTTCTTTTAATTGAGGCAAGTAAGACGGCGCAGGATCATTTTGGCTGCGGCGCTCTGCGACAATGATTTGCAAACGCTCTTTAGCTAGATTCGCAGAAGTTTTCTTCTGTGGACGGAAAAATTCTAATAATGACATGTCTAGCCTCCAAAGAGTCGTTTAAAGAGTCCTTTCTTCTCCTCAGTAAGGAAACGAAATTCAACCTGATTGCCTAATAAGCGATCAACGGTGTCAGAATAAGCCATACCCGCATCGGTGTTATCGTCAAAAGTGACTGGCACACCTTTGTTTGACGCGTTAAGTACGGCTTGGCTTTCTGGAATCACGCCCAGTAGTGGAATATGTAAGATCTCCTCTACGTCTTCAACGCTTAGCATTTCGCCTTGAGTGACGCGAGATGGGTTGTAGCGAGTCAGTAGCAGGTGCTGTTTTACTGGCTCTAGCCCTTGTTCTGCACGCAGTGACTTAGAATCTAAAATACCGAGAATGCGGTCAGAGTCACGCACAGAAGAGACTTCTGGGTTCGTTGTGACAATGGCTTCATCGGCATAGTACAAGGCCATTAACGCGCCTTGCTCGATACCTGCTGGTGAATCACAAATAATGAAATCAAAGCCCATTTCATCAAGTTCGCCGAATACGCGCTGAACACCATCTTTTGTCAGTGCGTCTTTATCACGAGTTTGAGAAGCAGGAAGAATAAATAGGTTGTCCGTGCGCTTATCTTTGATCAGCGCTTGGTTTAATGTCGCTTCACCGTTAATGACGTTTACAAAGTCATACACGACGCGGCGCTCACAGCCCATGATTAGATCGAGGTTACGCAAACCGATGTCAAAATCGATCACCGCGGTCTTTTTTCCCTTAAGAGCTAGACCAGAGGCGATGGCTGCGCTTGAAGTGGTTTTACCAACGCCACCTTTACCAGACGTTACTACAATAATGCGTGCCATTTTTTTTCCTTTTTAGATTAAATCGCGAGAACTTCTAAATGTAATGATTCATCGGCTTTACTGATCATTACTTTCTTTTGCCAGTACTCGCTTTCAATTTGATCGCTTAACCAGTAGTCACCCGCAATGGATACCAGTTCTGCTTGTAAATCGTGGCAAATAATACGCGCTTCCTGCTGACCACTTGCTCCTGCAATCGCACGACCTCGAAGTGTGCCATGGATATGAATAGAGCCGTCAGCAATGACTTCAGCACCTGCACTTACGTGCGCTAGCACCACCAAATCACCATCTTTTGCGTAGATCTGTTGTCCTGAGCGGACAGGCGTACGAACTACTTTCGTTGGTGCCATTTTGGCAGGTGCTTGGCTTGGCGATTTGCTCGCCGACATAATGGCGAAGCCAGCTTCGGAAGCAAGGTTTTGTACACGCTTGTCTTTACAGCCCGTTACACCGACCGGAATAAAACCAGCATCTGAGATGCCTTGTTTAAGCTTAGGGAAATCAATGTCGCCTTGTACTTTTGCTATATTGATTACCAAAGGCGCGGATGCAAAAAAAGAAGGTGCTTGAGAAACTTTTTCTTGCAAAAATTCGACAGTCTTTGCGATCTCATTGTCAGAAAGGTGTAAAACTGACAATGTAAAACTGCTACCTTTAAGGTCTGGTGAATGGGTCATCGTGGACTTCTTGCCTTTATTGAAAGAGCGTTGCCTTAAACTAGGTATGTCATGTTATATTTCATCCTTTGACGCAGCAAGTTCTCTCGTGGGCAAATAGGTGAATTAATCTCAAATTTGCTATTAAGTTTGCGAGAATTTGACGTTTACAACCTAATCCGCACTCAACGCGGCTAAATCAGCATAAAAGGCGTGTCATGCTTTGTTCTATTTATAAAAGCTCGAAAAAAGAAGGTACTTATCTCTATATTCCGAAAAAGGATGATTTTTCACAGGTTCCTGACACCTTAATGCAGATGTTCGGTAAGCCTATCGCTGTCATGACGATTAAACTTGATGGCCGTAAATTGGCACAAGTTGATATCGAAAAAGTGAAGGCTTCATTACAAAATGATGGCTTCTTTCTTCAGGTTCCACCGCCGCCGGAGAACCTATTAGAAAAGTACAAAGAACAAAAAGCCCAGCAGAAAGGCGAATAACGTCATCGTTTTTCATCTGGGATTTCTGCCTTGCTCAAGGAGGGCAATATGAAAAAAATACTGGCTACCATGCTTAGCGTTGGTATGTGTACCTCGGCTTTTGCAAGTAGCGAGGGTTTTGATGAATACTTGAATAAGCTGCGTGCTGAAGCTCGTGATAAAGGTATCTCAGAGCAGGTCATTAGTGCTGCTTTTGCTAATGTTGAGTACAAGCCCCGAGCAGTAAAAGCGGACCGAAACCAACCAGAAAAGAAACTGACATTGGATGAGTACATTCCTCGCGCGGTGCCTGAATGGAAGGTGAAGCAAGCCAGACAACTCTACAAAGAGCATTACACCGAGCTAAAGCGTATAGGCGATGAGTACGGTGTCCACCCGCGCTTTATTGTGGCACTTTGGGGAGTTGAAAGTAACTTTGGTAAGTTTACCGGCAACTTTAAAGTGATTGATGCACTATCCACAATGGCATTTGAAGGCCGTCGTGAAGAGTTTTTCCGTAAAGAGACTATGTCGGCACTTCAGATCCTCGATCAAGGCCATATTGAGCTAGAGAACTTTAAAGGCTCATGGGCTGGTGCGATGGGTCAATGCCAGTTTATGCCAAGCTCTTTCCTTCGTTTTGCTGCTGACGGCAACGGTGATGGTAAAAAAGACATATGGCAATCTGAAGCGGACGTGTTTGCATCAACCGCTAACTATTTGAGCAAGTCTGGTTGGGATGATAAATATACTTGGGGTCGCCAAGTTAAGGTTCCTAAAAATATTGATCGCAGCCTGGAAGGGCGCACGGCTGAAAAAGGCAAATACCTTCAAGAGTGGAGCCAATTAGGTATCACAAAATATGACGGTAGCCCGTTGCCAAAACTGGATGAAGACATCAAAGCATGGTTGATCATGCCGGACGACGAGAATGGTCGTACGTATCTGGTTTACAATAACTACAACGTATTGATGAAGTGGAACCGCTCTTACTACTTCGCACTTGCTGTGAGTCACTTGGCTGATCGCATTAAATACTGATCTGCCATCAAACAATTTGGCATCCAGTCTTCAATACAAGGGCTCTTCGGAGCCCTTTGTTTTTTCTATAACCAAATCGAGGTAAAGCGTGTTATCTGAACGTGCCGCACAAATGGTGATTTTCTCCGCTCTTCTTAAACACAAAAGCTTCACAGCTGCTGCAAAGAGCTTAGGCGTGTCGGTGTCTCATGTGAGTAAACAGTTGAGTCAGTTAGAAGCGTCTCTTGGTATCAAGCTTGTTCAACGCACTACGCGAAGCTTTACGCCGACAGAGGCAGGGAAAACCTTTTTTCATCACTGTGAGCAAGTGGTACAAGCGGTGAGCAGTGCCACATTAGAGATGGAAACCCAGCGGGATGAAGTAGCAGGTTTGGTACGTCTTGGGTTGTCGCAATCATTTGGTACCTTACACATTATTCCAGCGATTCAAGAGTTACGCGAACTGTATCCTCAACTTCAAGTGGAAGTACATCTGTTTGACTATAAGGTCGATATGTTAGCCGAAGGGCTCGATTTATGGGTAACCAACAACGAGCATTTGCCTGAAGGTTACATTGCGCAGCGTTTGACGGATTGCCAGTTTGTTGTTGCGGCATCGCCAGATTACTTATTGAAACATGACACGCCAACAGAACCGGATGACCTATCTGCTCACAACTGCCTCATATACAGAAGCTGGGAGCGTGACTATACGGGGTGGGCGTTTACCAAAGATCAGAAAGAATTGAACGTAAAAGTCTCGGGTAACTATTCAGTGGATCTGGCAGAAGCCGTCCGGGATGCGGCTATTGCAGGTTGGGGTATTGCCTACCTTGCCACTTACTTGCTGGGTGATGAGTTCAGAACGGGTAAGTTAATACAGCTGTTACCTGACTGGAAAGCTAGCCAGTCGATGCCGTTTTATGCGGTATACCCAAGCCGCCAACATATGCCAAAAAAAATATCCGCAGTGATTAACTTTATCAAACAGAAGATCGGCAACCCTTGTCATTGGGACCAACGTTTAGCACCTTACATCTCTATTCCTAAATAACAGGATCAATGACGTTGTAGAACGACACATAAAGTGATTCACTTCACAAAAATTTTTCCTGAACCAGAAACATATTTTCCATATGGAAACAATTAAAATAAGCAAACGTTTATCTTAAATAAATTCAAGTGGTTATTTTATTGGTCAGTTATTGGTCGCTTAAACTTTTCACACTGTTAACATCCTCAACTTGCAGCATTTTGAGTCCGCTATACAATCCGGTGCCTTCCATATCCCCCTTCTGTCGGATTCATTTTATGAACTCAATTATTGGTATCGTAGCCATACTATTCCTAGCATGGCTACTTTCTACAAATAGAAAAAATATAAAGCTGAGAACAGTGTCGTTTGCGTTTGCTTTACAGGTACTGTTTGCGTTGTTGGTTTTATATGTACCAGCAGGACGAGATGCGCTGAATTCAGTGAGCAGCGTTGTGTCGAATTTGATCAACTATGGTCAAGAGGGCATTGCGTTTTTATTCGGTAATTTGGCGACAGGGGGCTTCACCTTTGCGATCAATGTTCTGGGTATCATCGTTTTCTTCTCCTCTCTTATCTCAGGTCTTTATCACATAGGTGTGATGCCAAAAATCATTAACTTTATCGGTGGTGGTATTCAAAAGCTGCTGGGTATCGGTCGTGCTGAGTCTTTGTCTGCTACGGCGAATATCTTTGTTGGCACTATTGAAGCACCATTGATGGTAAAGCCTTACCTAAAACACATGACTGACTCGCAGTTCTTTGCAGTTATGACAGGTGGTTTAGCGTCAGTTGCTGGCGGAACGTTGGTTGGTTACGCATCACTGGGTGTCGACCTCAACTATCTTATTGCTGCTGCATTTATGTCTGCACCTGCCGGCTTGTTGATGGCAAAAATTTTAATGCCAGAAGATACGGATAAAGCAGCAGATATCGACATTAGCCAAGTTGAAATTCCACGTGCAACCAACGTAGTAGAAGCATTAGCCGATGGTGCCATGGCGGGAGTACGCATTGCGGTATCGGTCGGTGGTACGTTACTGGCGTTTATTAGTGTCATTGCAATGCTAAACGGAATGTTAGGCTGGATAGGTGATCTGATTGGGACCCCCTTAAGTTTTGAGCTCATCCTAGGTTTTGTGTTTGCGCCAGTCGCTTGGTTGTTGGGTATACCATGGCAAGAGGCAACCACAGCAGGCTCGCTGATTGGTAACAAGATTGTGGTGAATGAGTTCGTCGCTTTCATCCAGCTTGCAGAAGTGAAGTCTCAACTTAGTGAACACTCACAAGCAATCGTGACGTTTGCTTTGTGTGGCTTTGCAAACATCTCAAGCATGGCGATGCTGATTGGCGGGTTGGGCTCTTTGGTACCAGAAAAGCGTGCATTTGTTTCTAAGCATGGTTTTCGTGCGATTATCGCTGGTGTCATGGCGAACTTAATGAGCGCTTCGATTGCGGGCGTGATTTTAAGTCTGTAATTGAAATAGATATCAACAATTAGCAAAAAGGCTCCTTGCGGAGCCTTTTTCGTATCTGAAGTTTTACGCTATTTGTCTGTGTGGAACTGTTCGCAAGCGAGCATTGTGTTCTCAATTAAACTTGCGACGGTCATTGGGCCAACACCACCAGGAACAGGAGTAATAAAGCTCGCACTTTCACGTGCTTTGTCGTATTCCACGTCACCAACTAGTTTGCCTGAATCAAGACGGTTAATACCGACATCGACCACCACTGCGCCTTTTTTAATCCACTCACCAGGGATGAAGTTAGGCTTACCAACCGCAACCACGACAACGTCAGCTTGACGCACATGACTCTCTAGGTCTTTGGTAAAACGGTGACATGTTGTTGTTGTGCAGCCCGCAAGCAGCAGCTCAAGTGTCATTGGACGACCAACAATGTTTGATGCGCCAACCACAACCGCATGTTTACCACGTAGCTCAATGTTGTAACGGTCGAGTAGGGTAATTATGCCCTTTGGCGTGCAAGAGCGAAGCTTTGGAATACGTTGCGCAAGACGGCCAACGTTATAAGGGTGGAAGCCATCCACGTCCTTCTCTGGGTGAATGCGCTCTAAAACATGTGTTGTGTCTATGCCCGCAGGAAGGGGTAATTGCACTAGAATGCCGTCAATTTCATCATCGTTGTTTAATTCATCAATCAGCGCTAGTAACTCTTCTTCTGAGCTAGACGCAGGAAGGTCAAAAGACTTAGAAACAAACCCAACTTCTTCACATGCGCGGCGTTTGCTACCGACATAAACCTGAGAAGCAGGATCTTCACCAACTAGAACCACTGCTAAACCAGGAGCACGTAGCCCAGCTTCAACACGTGCTTTAACACGTGCAGCCACTTCGGATCGAACAGTTTGGGAAATGAGAGTTCCGTCTATATTTTGAGCAGTCATGACTTTCCTTATAAATTAAGAAGGCAGATTATCTGCGGCGCATTGTCGCAGAATTTCTTGTTAACATCCATACGCAAACGTTTGCTTTGTGGTGTTTTTGAACATTAAGCGTTTTAATGGACTTTTTTTAGGCATTCAGATCAGAATGTTATGAAAACCCGTTGATTTACCCGTTTGAACTCGTATAATCCTGTCCCTGTAGCGCGCCCTTAGCTCAGCTGGATAGAGCACGTCCCTTCTAAGGATGTGGTCATTGGTTCGAATCCAATAGGGCGTGCCATTTATTCAAAAGCCTCGATAACTCTTTGAGTTGTCGGGGCTTTGTCGTTTTTAGGTTTTTGGCTGTAATTGCCACTCTATCTACAACTTTTGAATGGCATTCTAGCCATTGCAATTTCTAGCAATTAATATGGACGCATATTAATTACCTTTCGTTAACCTTTATGCCTGCCACTTCTAACTTTTATGACCGACACGCCGACTCTTTCGCGAAGCAATACACATCGATCCAGTTTGAGGATGTCCACGCGAGTTGGAGAGTCTTCTGGCCCCAGGCTGGAGATCGTGTGTTAGATGTTGGCGCGGGCTCTGGTCGAGACGCGAAATGGATGGCTGAGCATGGGTGTGAAGTTGTTGCGATTGAGCCTGCTCAAGCACTTCTAAGGCTTGGTAAGTCTTACTGTGGCGATTCCGTTACTTGGCTTGAAGATGCATTACCTAAGCTTGAGAAAACCATTAATCTTGGCTTTCGCTTCGATTTAATTCTTGTCAGTGCGGTATGGATGCATCTTGCGCCTACGCACCGTGAACGTGCATTTCGCAAACTTGCAAATTTGTTAGCGCCTAATGGTCGATTGGTGATTAGCCTTCGTCACGGTGACTTTTCTGACGGTCGTAAAGCTTATCCCGTATCGGTTGAAGAGCTCGAAAAGTTTGCAAAGAATAGCGCTTTAATGGTGAGAAACGTATCTCTCGATGACGATCAGTTAAAGCGAACGGGTGTATCTTGGCAAACTGTAGTGATGTCTTTGCCTGATGATGGTTCCGGTGATCTGAATAAGGTTCGCCACATTATCGTCAATGATTCCAAATCGGCTACCTATAAGCTCGCACTACTACGTACTTTACTACGTATTGCAGACGCTCATTCTGGTGCAGTGGTTGATCGCAGCGAAGGTAAAGTTGCAATCCCATTAGGATTAGTTGGCTTATATTGGATTCGTCAATTTAAGCGTTTAATCGATAAAGAGAACATCCAGCAAAGCTCGAACTCGTCTAAAGGGCTAGGTTTTATAAAGCCCGATGGCTGGGGCAGACTTTCCCATTTAAGTCCTGATGATCTTGCTATAGGCACGACATTTTTTGGTGAAGATGCAGTGGCGCTTGATAAAGCGATAAAAGACAGCTTAAAAACCATAAAAGATGGTCCCGTCACTTTTACCTATCAAGGTGATAAATCAAACCCTTACTTTGAAATGATTCGTTCAGCTAAGAAGCCAAAACGTTCAATTGTTGTGGATAGCGAGTTCCTCGAAGGTTATGGGCTGTTTGTGTTGGATGAAAGCCTTTGGGATTGTTTTCGATTGTATAACTCTTGGATTGAGCCGCTGGTGGTCAACCAATGGATTATGGAAATGCAACGATTTCGGTCTAATCAAGAGCGGGGTATTCCACTGCAAACGTATCATGATTGTTTGGTCTGGATTGATAAAGACCATGATACGCGAGTCGTGCGAAAGAGAATTGAACAGTTGAAGCTCAGCCATTGCGACATTGTCAGTGTATGGAGTGGAAGCAAATTACGAAATGAGTATCACGTTGATCACTGTTTGCCATTTGCTTATTGGCCCAACAATGATAAGTGGAACTTACTACCAACATCTAAGGTTGAAAACCTAAACAAGCGTGATCGTATTCCTGCTAGCTATCGATTAAACGCATCCAAGCCGCGAATTTTGGATTGGTGGCAGTTAGCTTGGGGAGAGACGGATAATTTGAGTCGGACGTTTTTTACCGAGGCTTCATTGTCGCTACCTAATGTGCCTGCATCTTGTCAAGATTTTGAGCATGTCTTTGAAGCGATGGGATTACAAATTCGTGGTGTTAAAAGTCGCCTTTGTATCGCGGAATGGTAATGTCTTGTTTGCCGTTACAGCGTGATATATGAACCTGATAGGCAACCAACAAAAAAGCGCTGGTTAACCAGCGCTTTTGCATTTACTAAGGGCATTACATCTTTTTAAAGATGATGGAGGTGTTGATGCCGCCAAAGGCGAAGTTGTTACTCATCAAATATTTCACGTCCAGCTCTCGGCCTTGTCCGGCGATGTAGTCTAAATCACCACATTGCTCGTCGAGGTTTTTTAGGTTGAGCGTTGGGTTGAACCAGCCTGTGTGCATCATTTCTAAACCTAGCCACGCTTCAATCGCGCCACAGGCGCCTAGTGTGTGGCCAAAGTAGCTCTTGAGTGAACTTATTGGCACTTTGCCCAGAGCATTCGCTGTTGCGTTGCTTTCCGCAATATCGCCGCGGTCGGTGGCAGTGCCGTGAGCAGATACATAGTCGATCTTCTCAGCAGGAATCCCCGCGTTTTGCAAAGCCATTTCCATACAGATTTGCATGGTTTCCATCTGTGGTTGAGTGACGTGTGCGGCATCACAGTTGCTGGCAAAACCGATGATTTCTGCATAGATTTTCGCGCCACGAGCGACGGCGTGTTCGTACTCTTCCAGAACTAGCGTTCCCGCACCTTCACCAATCACCAAACCATCGCGATCGGAGTCATAAGGTCTTGGTGTGCTTTTCGGGTCTTCATTCTTTAGACTGGTGGCAAAAAGGGTATCGAAGACAGCGGATTCCGTTGGGCACAATTCTTCAGCGCCACCAGCAACCATGACCGTTTGGTAGCCGTGCTTGATCGCTTCGTAGGCGTAGCCGATTGCTTGGCTGCCAGAGGTACATGCACTGCTGGTTGGGATCACTCGGCCTTTCAAACCGAAAAATAGACCAACGTTCACTGCCGTGGTATGCGGCATCATCTGCACGTAAGTCGTTGCGGTGATCGCTTTAGTGGTTTTCTCATTCAGCATGACACCAAATGCGCCGATTGCGTCAGTACTGCCTGTTGATGAGCCGTATGCGATACCCGTTTGACCATTGGTGAGTACGTCGTTACCAATCAAACCTGCTTGGCTCAGTGCGTTTTCTGTTGCGACGGTCGCCAATTTAGAAACACGCCCCATGCCGCGTACTTGCTTGCGCTTGTAGTGCTTTGGCAGTTCAAAATCTAAAATTGGTGCCGCGAGCTTGGTGTTCAAACCATCATACTGTTCGTAAGAAGGCATGTATTGCGTCGCGTTCTGGCAGTCACGCAGTTTTGGCTCGACAGATTGCCAATTGTTACCAAACGCAGTCACGCCCGACATTCCGGTTACAACGACTCGACGGTTCATACTAGGCCTCCGTTTACCGAAATGACTTGGCGAGTTACATAGCCTGCGATGTCAGACATAAGGTAACTGACTAAACCAGCAACTTCTTCTGGCTCTCCCATGCGGCGCAAAGGAATTTGCGGCATCGCATGTTCTTTCACGTGTTCGTCTACCATGCCTGTGTCGATAAGCCCTGGAGCAACGCAGTTGACGGTGATTTTGCGTTTTGCCAGTTCAAGCGCGAGTGATTTTGTTGCACCAATTACGCCCGCTTTCGCTGCGCTGTAGTTAGTTTGACCACGATTCCCCATTAGGCCAGAGACTGATGCAAGCGTAACAATTCGGCCGCCTTTGCGCTTTTGCACCATTGGCATAACACAAGGGTGAAGAACGTTGTAGAAGCTGTCTAAGTTGGTATGAATCACACCATCCCATTCTTCTTCGGTCATCGCAGGGAAAGCGGTATCTTTTGTGATGCCAGCGTTGTTTACTACGCCATAGTAAGCGCCGTGTTCGGCGATATCGGCTTCTAGCTTCTCACGACAATCTGCACGGTCACTGATGTCGAATTGGATAAGACGACCGCTACCACCATGCTGTTCGATGGTGTTTAGGGTGTCTTGCGCGCCTTGTTGATCGCCCATGTAATGGACAATGACTTGGAAACCATCTTTGGCTAATTGAACGGCAATGGCTTTACCGATGCCTTTGCTGGCACCTGTAACGAGGACTTGTCGGGTCATTGTTGACTCCTGATTTTCATTTCTTGTAATTTTTCTTCTGATGGAACGTAAACGTTCAATTGGCAAGTCGCTACAACAGTTCCTTGTAGCTCAATACGGGCTGAAAAAACCGCCATACCGTTATCTTCCATAACTTTTTCAGCATACACATCGAGCACCTGTCCGCGAGAAAACGTATCGCATTCAGACGTGTATCGACGGCTACCAAGCAAAAAGCCAATCGGTGGCGCTTGTTCTTTCATTAATGCGTGGTAACCAGACCACGCCGCGACAGATTGCGCCATAAACTCAATGCCAACGTAAGCTGGCACAGTTTGAGAGGCCGAGTCGAAGAACGGGTTGTGTTCTGCGATATCAACCTGGCAGTGAATCGTATCTTGTTGAACATCCAAAGCACGATCGACCAAGATCATTGGTTTGTCGTGTGGCAAAAGTTGTTCGATGGGAGGAAGTTTAGTCATGAGCGTAACCAAAAATAAGACTAATATTATTGCCACCAAAAGCAAAAGAGTTGCTGAGAATCGCTTTGTTACCCAGTTTGGTTGGCGTCTCAACTAACGATATATGGATATCGTCTGCTTTGGTTTCGCAGTGTTGTATTGGCAAATCAAGGTTGTACTTGAGAATATGCCAAGCGATCGCGGCTTCCGTTGCACTTGCTGCGCCTAATGTGTGTCCGGTAAGTGGCTTTGTCGAGCTTACGGGAACGGAGTCACCAAAGCAGCGATGAATGGCTTTGCTTTCCATCGCATCGTTTAACGGCGTTGCTGTGCCATGCGCGTTGATGTAACCAATGTCTTGCGCTGTAAGTCCTGCATTGGCCAACGCTTTTTTCATCGCTTCTTCTGCGCCTAACCCTTCTGGATGTGGTGCGGAAATATGGTGTGCGTCTGAGCTGTCGCCAGCTCCGAGAAGAGCAACGGGCGCAGGTGTTTTGCTTAGCAACATTAATGCTGCGGTTTCACCGATATTGATGCCGTTGCGATGTTGGTCAAACGGCTTACAAAGGGTATCGGATAGAGCTTCTAAACCGTTAAAGCCGTTTAGTGTGAGGCGACAAATGGTATCCACACCACCCACAATAACCGCATCAACAATGCCAGAGCGAATCAGGCGTTGCGCGGTTAAAAAGACACGGCCACTAGAAGAACAGGCGGTTGAAACTGAGTAATGTGGGCCGCTCAAATCAAAGTAGGCGGCAATAAAATCGCTGCAGTTGCCAAGCTCTTGTTTGGTGTAATGGTAGTCGGCAGGAAAATTACCCTTTGCCAGCTTTTCACCAAATGCGATTTCGCCATCTGAAATGCCAGATGTGCTGGTGCCGATCACGACTGCGATACGGTCACGACCATATTTAGCAATGGCGTCACGCACGTCGCCTTCGATTTGCTGCAAAGCCGAAAGTGCGAGGCGGTTGTTTCTCGTATCAAACTGGCTGAGTGCGGGTGGTAATTGCGGTAACGTCTGTGCGATTCGACCGATTACTGTTTGGCGGCCTGAATTTAAAATATCTCGGTCAACCACCATGTTGGATGGCTTCGCTCCCGATAAACACTGGTGGATGAGCGCATCATCTTGTCCCATGGCAGAGTGAAAGCCACAGGCCTGAATATACAAAGGTTGAGAAGAGCGAATAGGCATATTGTTATTCTAAATTGTTCTTAATTAATCTGATGTTGCAGTGTTTGAATAGAAATTGAAAACTGATGTTTGAGGTGATGAAAATCAATCTTACCCTCTAACTTGTTAGAAGAGCTGTATTGAATCTCAATGATCTTTTCACCGTCGCTATCAAAGATGGCGCGAGAATTATTTTTATCAATAATTCGCCACCTTACCTCATTTAACGATCCTTCCCAAGCGGAACTCGGCCAGAGCGTGATCATCAGGTTAAATAATACCTGTTCTGGCTGCGGTAGCGAACCTTGTAAACCGTTGAGCACTTCGGTTTGAATTTGTTCTCCATCGTAAGACAGTGAGAGTACTCTTGTCCCCCAGGATGAAAAGCCTGCCAACACCACTTCGTTGTTGGTCACTTGCAGTTGTACCGGAAGTTGCTCAGATTTGGTTTTACCATCTATTGCCCAAGAAGCCGTAATTAACTGACTGGCAGACAACTGATAGCCCAAGCTTGCGGGAGTGGGCAAGCTAACTTGGGTGTGCTCGTCAATGTCGACCTGAGGCGTCGATTGGTGAGGGACCAAGCTGCATGCACTTAAAAACAGGCTCAGTGTGATGAACGTCGCGTAGCGAAAGGCGTGATTGAAAATCATGACGTCGTTTCCTCTGTTTTAATTGCAATCGGAGAGAGCAACCAAGCGACAAAAATACCACTTAACACCGTAATGCCGAAACTGTGAATCGCGTGAGTTTGGCTGAGTGACAGCAACCCAAATGACAGCACAGTGGTTATTGCCGAAAGGGTGATCGCCAATAGTGTGCTCACACTGCGCGCTTTCTCGGCAAAGAACAGAGTGTAATCGATCCCTATACCAAGAATGAGCACCAAGCCAAGCAAGTTGAACAGGTTTAATGTTGTTCCCATCGCGACAGCAGTTGCCAGACCACACGCGCAAGCAATCAATGATGGCAGTAAAACTCGCCAACTGTGTTGCAGACCGTACCGCTTGATTAATACCAGAAAGATCACAGCACTGGCGGCTACCAATAGCTCCATGATTTTGATTCGGTATTCACCAAATAGGGCGGATATTTCTTCAGCTTTGTTTAGGTAAACAACATCAGACTGTGATTTGGCAAATGCCTTAACAACAGCGGAGTCTTGCAATTGGTTTAACACCACAACCGTTGCCGATCTTCCTTTAATTTTACCCAAATGAAGAAAACGTACAGGCGCTGATACCGGGTTTTGCAAGTACTGTTCAACCGTAACAGGGATAAAGTCGGCGTCCATTTTCGGCTTTTTATTTAAGCGCAGTCCGGATGCAAGTGGGCTGGATTGTGTTGCGTAAAGATCGCGAATCAATTGATAGTCTTGTTGCTGACGCTCCACTGAGCTCAAGTAGCGACTCAGACTCTGATAGCTTTCGATGGTGCTGTCCGCTTTCCACGCTTCTAATGTTGGCGTCAAAGACTCCAGCTTTTTCATTAGGTTTTCGTCATCGTCGGCGGTAACGACCAACATTTGCTGTGAAGATTGCATGCCACTAAGCGTCGTAATCAAGGTTTCTTGCTGCTTGAGATCGTTCGGCATCGTTTGCAGTAGACGAATGTCGTCATCGTAGTTCAATTGCAGCAAGAAAAAGCCACTCACAACCACACATAACATCGGCAATCCGACTTTAATTCGAGGTTGATTCCAAAGCGTTAGCCATTTCACCAACAATGATTGTCCTGGTAAGTTCGAAATGGATCGCGATGGGTTACGAGCTAGTATCGGATACCAAGCCACCACGGTGATGTAAGCGGCAATCAGACCAATGGATGAAAACAGCGCAAGCTGCTGCAAACCAGGAAACGGTGCCACCAACATGCCCAAATAGCCGATCAAACTGGTGATTAAGCCCAGTGTGATAGCTATGAAAATATGCTTTAACCCTTGCTCGCTATCCCATTCATTTCCCGCCGCAAGACGTTCCGTTAGGTAGTGGAATGCGTAGTCGATAGACACACCGATTAAACTTGCGCCAAACACTAAGCTGAACAGATGGACTTTTCCAAAAATCCACGTCGTAACGGACAACGCAACGAGCAAACCAATGGTGATGGAAAGCAGTGCCAGAGACAGTGGCATCACACTACGAAAGACCAATACGAACAATGCAATGATACCGAGTAGAGAGAATACACCGATGGTGCTGATCTCCGATTTTGCACTTTGCGTACCAAAGTCGGCGTAAAATAGAACGCCAGTATGTGCGACTTCAGCGCCATATTTCTGCACGACGTTTTGTTCTAGTGCTTGAATATCAGGGACTGCAAGCTGCCCAGTTAGGCTATACGGTGAGTCTTTTAGTTCGGCAGTAATAAGCAAGTATTGAGCACCGTCTTTTTCGACGGATAGATAGCCGTTATCCAATCGGAAAGAGGAAGATTGCTGGGTAACTTGGCTTAAATAATCACGAAATAGCAAGAAAGGGTCATTTTGTAACTCTTGCCCGGTCACTCCGGAAAACGGGTTGTACAGAGACTGAATCACATGCTGAACTTGCTGTTCTGGATTTTGGCTTAAACGCTCTCGTTGTTCAGGCGTCAGCAATTGGAAGCGGTGCTTAAAGTAGTAACTCGCCCAAGCTTGCTGCTCTTGAGGTGAGATTTTTCCCACCACATCGCGAAAATGATTACTTTGGCGTAACTCCTTATCAAACTCTGCAGCCGCTGCAAAAAGGGCGTTTTTGTCCGGCGCTGTGATCACGAAAATGACTTTGTCGCTCATACTTGCCGAGACCGACTCAAAGGCTTGCTCAGCCACCGGGTTTTGTTGGTTCTTAGGCAGCAGTTTTAAAATGTTGGTCTCAATCGGAGATTCTGCACTCCAAACCCATTGTTTGAGTAGCAACGCGCCCGCTAAAACAACGAGATTGAGCCAAACCAGAGCAAAGGTATGAGTGCCGAGACTGAGTTTAGAAACGGAATTGAGCGACTTCGGCATCCGTGAGTTCCTGAGGTAGAGAGGTCTGGTTCGTAAATGTAATTTCGGTTTTATCGCCACGCAGCTCTTGTAGGGTTAGGCGATCAATGTGCGTTTTACCTGAAAGGGTGATGGCTTTAAACACTGCATTTAATGGCGACTGTTTTGGCTCTAAAATGAGCTGCCACTGATTGTTCTCAACTGAAAAATCGAGTGTGAATTGTTCTTGCAGTGCAGAAGTATCCCCGTGGAACACGGATAAAAACACATGGCTAAAGTAGAACGCCATTGGGTTTTCTTCTGCAGAGATCGTTTTCGGAGCTTGGTCGGCAAAAGTCTGACGAAGTTTGTTTTCCGTCAATACCAAATTGACTGCGAAAGGTTCTGCTTGTTGCCACAACAAGCCATGTGTTTTGCTCAGTGTGAACTGACCTTTAGAGGTTAAAGGTTGACTGAACATTTCCAGATGACGCTGCTGCGTAAAATCTCCGCGCACGATTTCATGCTGAGACAACTGCTGCTGAAGCGATGCCAAATCCGTTACGTTTGCTGCCGGTGTGGCCAGTGCTGAAACAGACAATATCAGCAAAAAAGAGAGTAACCACTTTTGCATTAGTTCAGGCTCCCATGGTGATGCCATTGCTCTACTTTATCTAAAAAGATTGCTGGAGAAACAAAGCACATCTCTTGCTTTTCAATGGATACGGCGACTTGGGTCGTGTGCGCTTTGCACATACGTTGATTCGTTTCGGCGTCGTAAATCACGTAATCCACACGTAAGCGGTTTTCCCACTCAGTGAGTTGCGCGGTAATACGAATGGTGTGATTAAACGGAATCGCCTTCACGTATTTAACGCGCGTGTCGATGATCGGCCACATATACCCAGAGTCTTGCATATCGCGATAGCTGTATTGGATCTTCTCCATCAGCACACGACGCGCTTCTTCAAAATACCGAAAGAAGTTGCCGTGATAAATCACACCCATCGGGTCAGCATCTTGGAATGAGGTGACCATAGTCACCTCCGCTTCTAATGGGTAGAGAACCTGCTCTTGCATTATACCTCCGCGTAGAGTGGCCAATGACGTTGCTGAATGCGTTCAATGAAATGACGCAAATCTTGTTCCAATGGGCGATCTTCAATCACAAACTCAAACTCGCTCAGCACGGCGTCACGAATTACTCGCAAACTCTGACTCATGTGGTGTTCGTCCAATTCGTTATGACGGCGACGAATCTCAACCGCTTGAACGCTTGCTAGGAGTGAAGCCGCAGCAACTTGCTCTGTTAACTCAAGTACGCGTAAGCAATCACGAGCCGCAATGGTGCCCATGCTCACTTTGTCTTGGTTGTGACATTCGGTTGAGCGAGAAAAAACGCTCGCTGGCATGGTGTTTTTCAACGCTTCTGCCGTCCAAGCTGAGATACCAATCTGAACCGCTTTAAAGCCGTGGTTGATCGGTTTACGCTCGCCTTCTGCACCGGTTAAGTTAAACGGCAGGCCGTTATTGAACTTGTAATCCATCAGTTGCGCCATCTGACGGTCCAGCAAATCAGCTAAGTTGGCAATGTTCACTTTCAACGTATCCATCGCCATTGCGATATGACCACCGTAGAAGTGACCGCCGTGCAGAACGCGCTCGTTGTCGCCATCGATAATTGGATTGTCGTTGGCACTATTTAGTTCATTCTCAATCAATTGACGTAGCCAAGGCAGTGAGTCTTGCACCATGCCAATTACGTGTGGCGCACAACGCAGCGAGTAGCGATCTTGCAGTCGGTCGCTATTGCGTGGCGGACGCTCAGCATTGAGATCATCACGCAGCCAAGCCGCAACTTGCTGTTGACCAGGGTGAGGCTTTACCGCAAACAACGCTTCATCAAAGTGGAAGTCATTACCTTGCATACCCACAGAGACCATCGCGGTAATCTTGGTGCAAAGCTGAGCTAGGTATTCTGCGCGTTTGTAGGCAAGACAGGCGAGGGCAGTCATCACGGATGTACCGTTCATTAACGCCAAACCTTCTTTTGGTTTTAGGCGAATTGGCTCAATGCCCAGCTCTGCAAACACTTCTTGTGTTGGTCGCACATCGCCTTTGTAAAGCACTTCACGCTCGCCAATTAAGGTCGCCGCTAGGTAAGACAGAGGCGTTAAATCGCCACTTGCGCCCACCGAGCCTTCTTGTGGAATACGCGGCGCAATGTCGTGGTTGATAAGCGTAACGATTTGGTTCAACAGATCGTGAGACACGCCAGATACGCCTTGCGACAATGAACACAAACGGGTTGCCAGCACCGCGCGAGCTTGCTCATGAGAAAGGATTTGACCTAAGCCACAACCATGGAAGCGTGTAAGGTGCAACGGAAGTTCATCCACAAGAGCGGGTGGAATCGCCACAGTACATGAATCGCCGTAACCGGTAGTCACGCCGTAAATAACGCCTTCTTCTTTCAGTAATCGTTCCAGAAACGCCACGCCACGATCAATTTTCGCGGTAAATTCTGGCGAGGTGTTCATGTTTGCCTTTGCACCTTGAGCAATGGCAACGACATCTTCGATGGTTAAAGATTGGGCACCAAAAGTGATGTTGTGATTATTGTTGTTTGTCATGTGGCTGATTACTTAAAGTCCAGAAGTTAAAAAAGTTGTACCACTGTAACGGCGCTTGCAGTGTGTGGTGTTCTAATCTGTGGGCGTACTGTTGAACAACGTGTTCTAGTGCCTGCTGACGCTCCTTGCGCGGTAGCGTGATTTGGTCACTAAAGTGTTCAAAGTACACATTAAAATGCGGAGTGTTTGCTTCATCGTCGCGTAGGCCGAAGAGTAGATAAACCGGCGCTTTTAATACCGAGGCCAGCATGAATGGGCCTTGCGGAAATGGCGCTGGTTTACCAAGAAAATCTGCCCAAACGACACGATTTTCTTTGCTGGTAGAAGTGCGATCGCCAACGATCACCACCCATTCGCCTTGCTCGATTTTTTGTTGAAGCAGAATCGCGGTGTCTGGTCCCATTGAGCTGACTTGAATCAAATTCAGTTCCGAGTTTGGGTTTACCGCCTTCATTACCGCATTAAATTGTTCAGCGTGTTGGGTAAATACCAAGGCGTTGATTTTGACATGAGAGTGTCGACGACCAAGCGCGCGGCAGAGTTCGATATTGCCAAGGTGCGAGCCTAAAATGAGCACGCCTTGTTTTTTCTGCGCCATCTCTTCGAAATGATGCTGGCCGTGAATGGTTAGGTTATCGACGTTAAAGTCACCTTGCCAGGCAGCCAGTTTGTCGAGCATGGTACGCCCAAAAGAAAGCAGATGATGATAGCTGTCCAACTGTTTTGGCAGTGCGATGTTCTGCTGCGCTGCGTAGCGCTGCAAGTTTTGCAGGTAAATCTCAGACGCTTCACGGGCAGATTTACCCGTGAAGTGGTAGTAGCGCATGACTAGTTTTAAAATCAGGTCAAACGCTTTTCTGCCGAACAAGCGGTAAACCGCGAGCAAGGTTTTGATGCCTAAAATCGTGCCTTGTTCTTTTCGTTTCGACCAGTGGGCATTGCTGTCGTCTGTGTGACTGCGCTTTCTGGCGAGTAGCGAAGGAATGCGCGGCAACATGCCAAAAAATAGGCGAGTGTGCATCCAGCTTATCTTGATGTTGTCCCACAATGCGTCGAAGTGGGAAATGCCACCTTCAGGGTAGATCACGCGCGTTGGAACAAAATCAATGTCGACGCCTTCCCAATACATTCGCACTAGAATTTCGATATCAAAATCCATGCGTTTGCCGATGCTGTACTTGTTCAACACGGCGACCGTTTTCGCCACTGGGTAGGCGCGAAAACCGCACATGCTATCTTTGATAGACAGTGACAAGGTTTCTATCCACACCCAAACGTGTGTAGCGTAGCGACCATACAAACGGGATTTGGGTACGCTCTCGTCGTATATCGGTTGGCCCGAAATCAGGTTATCTGGTTTTGTTTCGCTGGCGCTGAGCAATTTCGGCAATGCTTCTAGGTCGTGCTGACCATCTGCGTCGATTTGAATGGTGTGCGTAAAACCAAGTTGGTGAGCTTGATGTAGGCCTGCCATCACCGCGCCACCTTTGCCTTGGTTTTCACTCAAACTAATCAGTTTTATCAGCCCTTGCTCACTCAACGCTGAAAGTGCTTGTTTGGTGTCTTCATTGCTGCCGTCGTCCACGACAAGCACTGGCAAATCGAAAGAGGATAACGACGCAACCACGTCTGCAATTGTGCTGCCGTGATTGTAGCAAGGAATTAAAAAGCAGGGACGGTAATCACTCACGTGACTCACCCAGTTTCATTTTGCCTGAAGAGTGAGTCACCAAGGTTTCACCGTTTTTCGATGTGTACTTAAAGGTCAATTTCTCGCGCTCATTGTCCCAAGATAGTGAGAGGCAAACGTCGGCGTTTGGCAGAATCGGCTCTTGAAATTTGATGACTTCCATTCCTTTAAATACCTTGGGAGTATTCAAATATTGAACGGCGTAGAACAGCGCCCAATCAATTTGAGTGACGCCGGGTAAAAGAGGGAAGTGATTGAAATGACCTTGGAAATCTAAGATGTCAGCATCCACTCGCAGCGACAGCTCCGCGGTATGGTCACTCACTTCAATATTCTGAATAGTTGGTTTTCTTTTTTCCATGTTACTAGCTTTATTGGAATAGTTTTTCAATTTCAGCAACTTGGCGTTTGCCTTGGCTGTTCAATGGAATTTCGTCGACCACTCGGAATTTTCTCGGGATAGCGATCGGTTCTAGCCAATTGCGCAGTGCCTTGCGAAGCTCAAGCCAAAATTTGCCTTTACCAAGTTCATTGAGCACATCGCTGCCTTGATCGTTAAGTACGATGATCGAGACTAACGTGAGGCGACCAGATTCTTCCATTGGGATCACCACGCTTTCTTGAACCCACGGCAATTGCTCTAAACGTTTTTCCACTTCGACAAGGGAAATACGCTTTTCTTCGACTTTGACGATTCGGTCAGTGCGTCCACGCAATTCAAAAGAAATACTATCATGGAAATAGCATTCATCCGCAGTTTGGTACCAAGTGTTTTCACCAATGTGTGGCGAGCGGAGCTTTAAACAATTTTCATGGTTAAGCTCGGCTTCAACACCAGGGAATAACGTCCAGGGAGTGCTAGCTACGTGCTGCTGACGGTAAGCGATGCCGCCGGTTTCTGTGCTGCCAAACACTTCAATAGGAAGTGACCCAAACAACTCCTGGCTGTGCTGCGCCGCTTGGTTTGGCAAGGGGCCACCAGAAGAAAATACACACCGAATCGCAACCGGATCGTGCTCTTCACTGAGTCGTTTTAGTAACGCAGGGCTGCTTACTAGCGTGGTGTCAGCATCAGCGTGATGGACAATTTGCTCTGGGAACTCAAGGTTGTGTGCTGAAAATGGACGTGCGGAGCACAAAGGCCACAATACGCGGAACAGCAAGCCGTAAATGTGTTGATGAGAAACGGTGCTTTCAACGCGTGTGCTGGCAACCGTGTCGCCCCATAGGTTATCTAGAATAGAAACTTCGATATCGAGCTGTTTCAGCGTTTTTGCAATGGCTTTTGGTGTGCCGCTTGAACCCGAAGTAAATAGCGTTACTGGTATTTCTGCCAGGTTTAATTCACGCCAAAAATAAGGTTGTTTGGCCTCTGGCTCGTTAATCACGGTGGTTTCTAGCAATGATTGAGCTTCGATCAAAAGCGAGCTCACCAATTCTGGAACCGAGACATCGGCATCATGCAGCAACAAATTGTAGTGCTCACTGAGTTCTTTGAGTGCTTCTAGTTGGTAATTACCAGGTAATACAATGGATTTTCCTGCATAACAACAAGCAAAAAAGCCAACGGCAAACAGGTAGCTGTTGCCAAAACACAACGCAATGTTTTGCGTTGGTTGGGTTTCTAACTGCTGAGCAAGTGTTGCGACGTCCTGCTGGAAATCACCCCACGTGATAACCGTGTCGCGCTCGTAAGAGACTGGGGATTGCTCAGACCTCTCTGCGATGAACAAGGTCGCTAGGGAGGTAAAGCTCGAATACGTTGTATTCATACGATTAGTGTTCCTTTCGAACAAATTGACGCACGATCCATTCTCCAGCGAACAAGCCACCAGCAAGTAAGTAGCTGATGAGGCCGTTATAAAGCGTCCATATTTTTACTGGTAGGAAACAGGTATAGAGTGCAACAGCAGCGTTGAGCGTAAAAAAGGCGCACCAAACCATCGTCACTTTGCGAGTGTAAGTCACGCCACTAGCCGGAAGGTCGGGTTCTTGCAAGCGAGCAAGCCTCTCTATGATAGATTGCGGCTGTTTTAAGCTCAGTCCAAATACACACAGCATACATAAATTGACAACGACAGGGTAAAACTGAAGCCACCCGTGTTGTTTAAACACCATGCCAAGTGTAATTAGAACAATGCCAACAGCGCCCGTAGCGAGCGCCAAGAATTTAAACTCTTTTAGTGGGGTCTTATTTGCGACGAAAACACGCAAAAGTAACGCAGCAATTAACAAGCCCCCAACTAAGTTCAAGCCATATTTATCTATACCGAAATAGACGGCGAAGGGGTAGGCAAGCAGTACAATTGCAGACAGACCAGTCAGCAATTGGTGCATTAACTTTCCTTCAATAACTCAGTAACAGCGTTAACCACATCGTCAACGGTTCTTACTGCACTAAACTCTGCTGGCTTGATTTTTTTGCCAGTGACATTCTGTAGGTGTACGACCAAATCAACGGCGTCAATGCTATCAAGATCGAGATCTTGGTATAAGTGCGCATCTGATTGAATGTCGGCTGCGTCAATTTCGAACAGCTCAACAAGCGCATCTTTAACTTGTTCAAATACTTGATCTTTATTTACATCAGTCATGAATATACCTACAACTTATTCATTAGTTTGAGAAGAAACGTATTTCGCTAGATTTGCTACAGACGCAAAGTGTTCGCGCGTATTTGAGTCGTCGGCATCAATAACGATGTTGTATTGTTTTTTTATTGCGAGTCCAAGCTCAAGCGCGTCGATAGAATCTAAGCCAAGTCCATCACCAAAAAGTGGTGCATCCGTTTCAATATCATCTACGGTTAAATCTTCAAGGTTTAAAGCATCAATAATAAGTTGCTTAATGTCGTTGTGTAACTGTTCCACTGGGACCTGCTTATTAATAAAAGTTTTCTGGAAAAATGTTTTCAGCTAGGTGCTGTTGTAAGCGTCGCGCCGCTATTGTCGGCGACGTAGTTTGCTTTATAAAGGGGGTAATCTCAACTTTATCCTTAACTTCAACCCTGAAAAAGGGCTTTGTTGCCGGTACTTGATACCATTTTTTCTCTTTTGTGAGGAAACTTGGCGTTACCGTAATATGGACAACTCTTAAATCTCGTTCTGTTCTTACCGCAATTTGTGCTGCACCGCGTTGTAATTTCGGCTCTACACCTGGTGTTGTTCTTGTTCCTTCAGGAAATATAAGCAACACGTTGCCTTTGTTAAATCGTTCATCACAAAGTGCTAATAAATCATCCGGTGCTTCATTGGGAATATATCCGGCTGCTTTTACGATGTGCTTCATAAAAGGATTCGACCATATTGCCGATTTTACTAAACAGTCGCAGCGATTTAATTGTGAAGCAATGAGAACGTAATCGATTAAACTAGGGTGGTTGGCAACAATTAAACAATTACGATCTTGTTGAAGAATATCGGCACCAATAATTTGATAATCGATTGCGCCACTCAACTTCATCAATTTACAAAATGTGTTGAATGAATATCGAATCGCACCTTGAACTTTATATTCGCGTTCCGTTTGGTCTGAAACAAAAATACGAATGGTCGGAATAACAATGAAGCTCAGTACTAAACCACCTAACCCAAATACTGAAAAACAAAAGCCTGTTGCTAGCACACGCCAATACTGATTTAAGCGAGTCATTGCTTGTGCCATTCCCAAATTTGTTTCGGAGCGTGAATAGTCCACTGATTTTCATCTAACAAGTAGTGTTGCAAAAACGCTAGGCCTTGTGGCAACGGATGGTTTGAGCATTTTGCACTGATGCCGCTTTGCACCGTGAAGCTATCTCCATGAGAAAGTATTAAGCCAAGTCCAAACCCTTGGTATTGTTGGTTTTCATATTCTAAATAAGAGTCAGGCATAGGCTCATCAAAATCAACAAGCAGTACTTTTTTGTCAGGATTGTCGGACAAAAACAGCCATGCTTCTAATATTGCGCTTTGGAATGTGTTTTCTGCCGCAGCGATAGAAGTTAGGGGAATGGGTTGTTTAGTTGCGATAGTGGCAAGCCCTGCGGCGGTATTGTGCACCGATTGAGAAAAAGCCATCGGAGACGCCTCTTCTCCATTAATTATATCTTCAACTAGTGCGACGCTGCGATGCAGTTCACCATGACGGCTTGAAAATACAAGGTAATCAACTTGATGTTGATTAAGCATTTCGATTGCAGTTTGTACCGCCAGTTTACTGAGTGGGCTCATTCTTCTGCGCATCATCGCAGGAATATTTGCAACATTGATTTTGCCATCTTCTGGCCATTTTATCTCTGTTGCCCATTGTTTCCATTCATTGGATTCGGATAAACCGAATGAATTCGCTGTCCACGCATCAATATTGAACGAAATGTTGATCTTCGAGTTTGGCATATTGGGTTAAATTGTTTATTTTACAGCTCGATACAAATTGGGGTTGACCCAAATTCACAATAAAAAGGAAATTATCATGTCGCGTTTTAAGCTGTATGTCTCGTTATTATTAACTTTGCTTCTTGTTGGTTGTGGACGAGTACAACCTGTAATGAATGTGGAGGATACTCCAGTTGCTTATGATCTTCAAAATAAACAAGTAAAAATGGCCATAGTGCAATCAGCAACTAACCGAGGCTGGACGATCGAAGAAGTAAGCCCTGGTGTTCTTATTGCAAAAATCCACGTTCGTAAACACTCTGCAGAAGTAAAAATCCCATACAATAATAAATATTACTCAATTATTTATCTCAACTCAGTAAATCTCAAAGCAAGTGATGGCAAAATCCACCGCAATTACAATCGTTGGGTAAACAACTTGAATGTTGATATTCAGCGAGCTATTGCATTGTTGGGCAATCAATCTCAACAATAAAACTATTAATTGCAGTTAGGTTTTTCCGTGTTAAATCAAAATAATGACCCTTTTAATGCTTTTGAAGCGAAGACAGAAGCTCAGAAGTTATCTTTTGCACCAATCGTGTTCCAGACCGCCAAAACGCTTCGAGATTTAGGTATTTTAGCCGCTTTAGACAGCGCTGGCGCTCAAGGCATGAGTGCCACAGATATTGCCGAGAAAACGGGAGTATCAGAATATGGTGTTAAAGTACTGTTGGATATGGCGATTAGTGCGCATATTGTTTTATGGGAACGACCTAACTATTCGCTTGCAAACCTTGGTTTTTACCTTCTTCATGATGGTATGACGAATGCAAACATGGATTTTACGGCAGATGTTTGTTACGCCGCGATGATGCATTTGACGGAAGCAATTCAAGAAGGTAAACCGTCAGGTTTGAAAGAGTTGGGCAATTGGGAGACCATTTATCAAGGTCTATCGACGTTACCAGAACAAGCCAAACAGAGCTGGTTTAAGTTCGATCATTTCTATTCGGATCGCTCGTTCCCACTTCTGCTTAAAGAAGTATTTGCAAGCAAGCCAAAGCATCTTGTGGATATTGGCGGAAATACGGGAAAATGGGCGATTCAGTGTTGTAAACATGACCCTGACGTTCAAGTGACGATTGTTGATTTACCACAGCAATTAGAAGTAGCGATGAAGAATGTTTCAGAAAATCAGTTCGTCGAGCGTGTACGTCCATACCCTGCAAACATGCTGGATAAAGCACAAACATTGCCTGGACACGCTGACGTATGGTGGATGAGCCAGTTCTTGGATTGCTTTTCCCCAATTGAGATCCTCAATATCCTTAAAAAAGTTAAAGCCCAGTTAACGAAGGGAGATACTATTTACGTATTGGAGCTGTTTTGGGATGCTCAAAAATACGCGGGAGCTTCCTATAGCCTTAATGCCACTTCTCTTTATTTTACCTGTTTAGCTAACGGTAATAGTCGCTTTTATCGCAGTGATGATTTCTTAGAAATTGTCGAAGCGGCAGGTTTATCTGTCGTTGAAAGAACCGACAATATTGGCCTTGGTCATACCTTATTAAAACTACAAGCAAACTAAATTCAGAATGAAAACAGAGCTCAAGCAAGTTGTTGTCGTAGGAGCGGGGCCATCAGGTTCAACCGTTTCTGCCTTATTAAAATCGCGTGGCATAGATGTTGTTGTCTTAGAAAAAGCGACTTTTCCACGTTTTTCCATAGGAGAAAGCCTACTCCCTGCATGTATGGAAGTTGTTGAACAAGCAGGAATGACCAATGCAGTAAAGCAGTTTGGCTTCCAGTATAAAGATGGTGCTGCATTTCGTCGTAATGGCGTATACACCCAGTTCGACTTTACAAACAAATACACGCCAGGACCGGGCACGACGTTTCAGGTTCAACGTGCCAGCTTTGATAAAGTATTGGCAGATAGCGCTGAAGAGCAAGGCGTAGAGATTCGCTATCAGCATGAACTGCTCAATCTAGTGTTTGAAGGGAAAAAGTCTCGATTAGAAGTGCTCGACTCAAATAAGAAGGCTTATCAAATCGAAGCAGATTTTGTGTTGGATGCCAGTGGCTTTGGGCGTGTTTTGCCACGCTTGTTGGAGCTAGAAGAACCTTCTTGTCTTCCGCCTAGAAAAGCGATCTTTACCCATATCGAAGATCATATCTCTCCCCAAGAGCCGGAATACGATCGCAACAAAATTTTAATTTCAGTTCATCCTGAAAATCACGACGTATGGTACTGGCTAATCCCATTCTCTAATGGTACTTGTTCGTTTGGTGTGGTGGGTGAGCCAGAATTTTTCGAACAATACCCAGAAGATAAGATTGCAGCGTTGCAGCAGTTAGCCAATGAAGAGCCGGGTTTGGTTTCTTTGTTGCGAAATGCGAATTACCCGAATCCAGCAGGCGAGTTGGGTGGCTATTCTGCTAACGTCAAACGTTTAGCGACAGAGCACTACGCGTTGCTTGGTAATGCAGGTGAGTTTCTTGATCCTGTATTTTCATCGGGTGTCACTATCGCCATGAAATCGGCAGAGTTTGCAGCGGACTGCGTGGTTCGTCAGCTGAATGGTGAAAAGGTTGGTTGGCAAGAAGAGTACTCGCAACGCTTAATGGTGGGAGTGAACACATTCCGCACTTATGTGGAAGGCTGGTACAACGGCACGTTGCAAGATGTGATTTTCTATCAAAACCCGAACCCACGTATTAAACAGATGATTAGTGCGATTTTGGCTGGATATGCTTGGGATACGAATAATCCTTACGTAAAACAAAGTGAGCAGCGTTTGTCGACGCTTGCAGAACTGGTTCGGGAAGCTGAACTGTAAGAATATACATTCGCTTATCCGAGAATCAGTAAACCTAGGTCTTACCAAAAAATTGGTAAGACCTTTTTAATGCCTCTTTACTTTTACTTCTAGCGTGTTGGAGACACATTGACCACTTACATCGGTGTGTATCGAATTTGAGAATTTTTATGGTGACATTGATCACATCTAGAATTCCTGTTGCTGATATTTATATTAAATTTGTAGGAAATGGATTACATTCTGGGAGTGTTCCCTACATCTGGCTTCGTTGTGAAAACGGTTTATAAGCAACTGTATAAGTTAGTAAAGTTCCAAAAACTACACCAAAAAAAAGACAAGTTTCTTACCAAATCAATTCGCTTGGTGAGTTCGAGCCATCGACTACGCCAAACGCTTCCTCTACTTTCTAAAATTGTCGAAGAACATGACGCATCAACGGTCTCTTCGATTGCAGATCCCGAGAACGCGGTAGCGTGGGGAGGTAAAGTTTCTCCAGAGTTCAAATCTAAAGTCATCCGTATTAGTAAAGAGCTAAAGATCAATCCTAATCATCTTATGGCGTGCATGGCATTTGAAACTGCTGAAACTTTCAGTCCAAGCATCAAAAATGGTTCCGGAAGCGGGGCTACAGGGTTAATTCAATTTATGCCCTCTACCGCAGAGTCATTAGGAGTGAACACAAAGACTCTTGCGAGAATGAGCGCGCTTGAACAACTTGACTATGTGAAAGCGTACTATTGGCCCTATCGAAATAAAATTAATAGCTTAGAAGATGCTTACATGGCCATTCTCTACCCTGCTGCGATTGGCAAACCGCCGTCTTTCGTTTTGTTCAGACAAGGCTCAATTGCCTATCGACAGAATGCAGGTATCGACCGCCACAACACGGGGAAAATCACGCTTAATGATGTTTCCTACAAAGTGAGGAAAAAATTAGAAAAAGGTTTGCAGCCCAATTTCATGGGCTAAGATTGTGTCATGTTCCTAGTTTTTCGCGCATGAATCCTTCTGTTACTTCACGGGGATTCTGATACACTACGCGCCCATTTCCTCTGTTGAGACTTTTCTATGCCATTTTCTAAGCTTGGTTTAAGCGCATCGATTGCTGATGCAGTAAAAGCGCTAGGTTATGAAAAACCCACTTCTATCCAACAAAAAGCCATTCCAATCGTATTGCGTGGCCGCAATTTAATTGCAGCAGCGCAAACGGGCACAGGTAAAACGGCCAGTTTTGTTCTGCCAATCTTAGAAAAGCTTAGTCGAGGCGAAACGCAACGTAAAAAACGCGCTCGTGCGATTATCCTAACGCCAACACGCGAACTTGCGCTTCAGGTTCATCAAAGTATTGAAGCTTATGGTAAAAACTTACCATTACGCTCAATGGCGATGTTTGGTGGTGTGGATTATGCACCACAAAAACAAGCCTTGATCGAGGGTGTCGATATTGTGGTAAGCACGCCTGGGCGCTTGATTGATCTGTACGGTCAACGCGCGATTCACTTTGATGAAGTGGAAACGCTAGTGCTTGATGAAGCCGACAAAATGTTGGATATGGGATTCATCGATGCGATCGACAAAATCGTCGACTGTATGCCAGAACATGTGCAAAGTTTGCTGTTCTCAGCGACGTTATCTAACCCTGTTCGTGACTTGGCGAAAAATGCGATTATTGATCCTGAAGAGATCACGATTGCAAAGCACAGTGCCTCAAAATCAAATATTAAACAGTGGATCACGACCGTCGATAAAGACATGAAGTCGTCGCTGTTAAGTCACTTGCTTAAAGAAAATGACTGGTCGCAAGTACTGGTATTTATTGAAACTAAACACGGCGCAGCCAAACTGGTAAGCCAACTTGAGAAACGTGGCATTGTGGCAGAAGCATTCCACAGTGGCCGTAATCAGCGTGTTCGCCAGGAATTAATAGAAAAGTTTAAAGCGGGTGAAATCCAGTACTTAGTCGCAACCGGCGTTGCTGCGCGCGGTATTGATATTGATAATCTGCCAGTTGTCATCAACTACGATTTACCTTACCCAGCGGATGAGTATGTACATCGTATTGGTCGTACAGGTCGTGCTGGCGCGAAAGGTGAGGCGATATCACTGGTTTCAAAAGACGACTTTAAGAACCTCTGCATGATTGAAAGTCGTTTAGGGCACTTGCTAGAGCGAGTGGAAATTGAAGGTTTTGCGCCAAGAAAGCCAGTACCAATTTCAATTTTAAATTACGTGCCTAAGAATAAACGTAAACCGCACGATAAGCGCGAATCAAAATAGCCAGTTTATCCCATGATCTAAAAGCCGCATTCTTGCGGCTTTTTGCGTTTTAAGGCATCCAATTATGTAGCCATCGCGACGGTTTCTATTCGGTAATGAGGAAAAAAGTTAATCAGTGTCATACGCTTAACACGTAAAGTGAATCAAGGTGCGTTAAGCTTTTGTCAATTATCTGTCCGCAGGTTTGCACAAGGTAAGGAATGGGCGCAAACTTTTTTGCTTGCTAATGAATGCATAAGATGGGGCACAAATGAAAACAGGTGATAAGCAATTCGCCGTTATTGGTCTTGGCCGATTTGGTTTGGCAGTGTGTAAAGAGTTACAAGATTCAGGCGCTCAAGTTTTAGCCGTTGACATCAACGAAGACAGAGTTAAAGAAGCCGCCAGTTTTGTTAGTCAGGCGGTTGTGGCTAACTGTACTCACGAAGAGACGGTTGCTGAGCTCAAACTTGATGATTACGACATGGTGATGATTGCCATCGGAGCGGATGTCAATGCCAGTATTCTTGCGACATTGATTGCTAAAGAGGCGGGAGTAAAGTCAGTATGGGTTAAAGCCAACGACCGCTTCCAAGCTCGTGTTCTGCAAAAAATTGGCGCAGACCACATTATCATGCCTGAGCGTGACATGGGGATACGTGTCGCGCGTAAAATGCTCGATAAACGGGTTCTTGAGTTCCACCCATTAGGCAGTGGCTTAGCTATGACGGAGTTTGTGATTGGCTCTCGTTGGATGGGTAAGACACTAAGTGATTTGGCTCTGTGCAAAGTCGATGGCGTGCAAGTGCTAGGGTTTAAACGGGGCCCAGAAATTACCAAGGCACCTGACCTTAATACCACACTAGAAATTGGTGACCTAATTATTGTGGTCGGCCCTCAAGATGCGCTCGCAAATAAATTAAAATCGCTATGACGTATTTTCATCAGAAAGGTGTTTTTTACGCACCAGATGGTAAACAAGAGAAAGCGAAAGGCAACGAACCGCGAATTATATTGCTCAGTTTTCTCGGTGTTTTACTGCCTTCTGCGGTATTGCTAACCTTGCCAGTTTTTTCTGTTACGGGACTGTCGATAACGGATGCTTTGTTTACCGCAACGTCCGCTATTAGTGTGACAGGGCTTGGTGTTGTCGATACTGGGCAACACTTTACGCTTGCGGGTAAAATCTTGCTGATGTTTTTAATGCAAATCGGTGGGTTGGGGCAGATGACTTTGTCGGCGGTCTTACTCTATATGTTCGGCGTGCGTTTGAGTTTGCGTCAACAAGCGCTGGCGAAAGAAGCATTAGGGCAAGATCGGCAAGTCAATCTAAACCGACTAGTAAAGCGGATTGTTGTTTTCGCGCTTGTTGCAGAAACGCTCGGGTTTATTTTTCTCTCTATCCGCTGGGTCCCTGAAATGGGCTGGAAGACTGGTATGTTTTACGCCTTGTTTCATGCAATTTCTGCATTTAACAACGCTGGGTTCGCGCTGTTTTCTGACAGTATGATGAGCTTTGTGAATGATCCGTTGGTTATCTTTACACTGGCGGGGCTATTCATTTTTGGCGGGCTTGGCTTTACTGTTGTGGGTGACATCTGGCTAAACTGGCGCAAAGGTTTCCACTTTTTGCATCTTCACACCAAAATCATGCTGATTGCGACACCGATATTGCTCTTAGTCGGAACGATGATGTTTTGGTTACTTGAGCGAAGCAACCCAAACACAATGGCGTCTTTACCTGCAACAGGGCAATGGTTGGCGGCATTCTTTCAATCTGCGAGTGCTCGAACGGCAGGGTTTAATAGTGTTGACTTGGCGTTGTTTACCCAGCCAGCCTTACTGGCCATGATTGTTCTAATGTTAATTGGAGCGGGTTCCACCTCAACGGGGGGCGGTATTAAAGTTTCCACATTTGCTGTTGCGTTTATGGCTACGTGGACCTTTTTACGCCAAAAGAAACATGTGGTTATGTTTAAGCGAACCATAAATTGGCAAACTGTGACTAAGTCATTGGCAATTATCGTTGTGAGCGGAGCCATCCTGACAAGCGCAATGTTTTTATTGATGCTTACCGAGAAGGCCAGCTTTGATAAGGTTATGTTTGAAACCATTTCCGCATTTGCCACAGTGGGGCTCACCGCCGGTTTGACTGCGGAACTTTCTGAACCTGGTAAATACATTATGATCGTGGTGATGATCATTGGTCGTATTGGGCCGCTCACGCTTGCCTACATGTTGGCACGTCCTGAACCTACCTTGGTCAAATACCCAGAAGACGCCGTTCTTACAGGTTAATATAGCGTTAAACAATGGCCGCGCGACCATTACGAGCATTGATTAATAGCAGTGCTCGTACATTTATAGAATATGTGGAATGTTGCCCAATTTCACCTACAAATTCGTAGAAGTTCATTTCTTCTTCCTTTCGTTTCGATACTATTCATTCACTCAATTTATATTCTCAGAAGCTACGCTCATAACAGCGTTTTGGAATCCGACGCTTTTGTAGTGTGACACCAAACTACGTCGTGTTATCTGAGCGAATTGATACCAGCCTTCGTCAATAGTCACTCAGTCTTACTCTATGCCCATAGGGTTACTTTGTGTTTGTTGTGCTTGGTATTAATTAACGAATCGAAAAGATGGAGTCGTACTTTGAAATTCAACACACTCGCCATGGCTATGTTAACTGCGCTTCTTGCAGGGAAGAGCATGGCAACTACTCCGCCATCACCGGTTTGGCATACTATTGCGTTGAGCGATGGTAGCTCCAGTGAGGCAATTCTACGTGGAACGGCAGATTTCCACTGGTTTGAAGATAAGCAGGGCAATGCCTTACTTCAGGAAGACGGCGTTTGGTTTTTCGCGCAGATTCAGCGCGAGTCAGACACGCCAATATTGATCTCGACAGGTGTGGTGAAAACGCAGTCGAGTGAGCCACCTGAGTCGGCGAGGTTTCGCCCGGATTTACAATTTAAACCGCAATTATCTTCTTTAAAAACCATTGAACCGATGGCACGAAAAAACCTACTGCGTTCGGCGCAAGGTTACCAGGCGATGAGCAGTTCAACGGTGAAGCAGCAGCCCCTATTGGTTGTGCAAGTTTCGTTTGATGACCAAGCAATGGTGCATGATTTTGAGCAACGCGTATTTAATACCAATGGTCAAAGCGTTGTGGATTACTTTGATAAAAACTCTCAAGGTAAATTCAAAGTTGTTCCTGCACTTGAGAGTTACGGCACCGCCAATGACGGTGTGATAGATGTGACTGTGGCACAAAGCCACCCTAACTGTCACTCTAGTTCGACTGATAAGACATGCACCGCCAAGTTGAATGCGGTTTTCACCGAGGCTTATCAAAAACTGGATCCATACTTTAATCTTTCGGCCTACGACAGCAATCAAAATGGTACCGTAGAACCGTCAGAACTCTCTGTCATGTTTATTTTTGCGGGGGGAGATCGTTCAACAGGGGTTCTCAACCGTCCTGCGATTTGGCCGCACAAATTCTCTCACGATGATGTCACACTAGATGGTAAAAAGATCACAGACTATTGTGTGTTCGCTGACTATCAAGTTGATCATCAAGCGACGTTGGGCGTGATCGTACACGAGCTTGGCCACTTAATGCTTGGCTTACCGGATTTGTACGCAAGGAACAGTGATGCCTCGATTGGCTCTTGGGGCGTGATGGGTGGCGGTTCATGGGCGCAGAAACCGGGAGATTCATACGCTGGTGACACTCCGGTTAACATGAGTGCATGGAGCAAACACGCTGCTGGTTTTGTTGTACCAACGGTAACTCATGAAAGTCCAGCGCCTATTTCTGTGAACAACGACGATGTCAAGCTGGTGTATCTCGACCCGTACTTGAAAGAGTTTGGTCCACGTGTTTACTTGGAAAATCGCACCTTTAGCGGTTACGACCGAGCATTGGCGGCTGAAGGTATCCTGGCGACGTCGGTCAATGTCCAGAACCGCTTTAATGATGTTGGCGCGATGCAGGTTCAAATCATGCAGGCTGATGGTCTGAATGAGTTAGAAAATGATGGTAGGAGTGACGCTGACGATTTGTACCCTAATGGTGGCGATGTCATTTCAGATACATCGACCCCGGGTCTGAGAGCGATCACAGGGTTTGATACTGGGGTTCGTATTTCCAACATTGCCAGCAACACCAACGGCGTTAGCTTTTCTCTTGAGCATACAAACGAACCAAATAAATCAGCATGGCTGAACTCTCTTCATCAAGGTTATGTGTACGCGAGTGGGAGTAACACTCTGGCGGTGCCACTGGACTTGAATAGTGATACAGAGCTTGATGGCCTTCAACTTTATGCGCAAAGAGATAGCGCTCAAAGTGACATGACTTATCGAGTTTGGCGATTCCCATTTTCTGGAAACATTGGCTATCGATTAATATTGAATCAAAACAACGCTGAGCTTTTACAGCAAGGTAACTTCCAAAAGTCATCTCGAATTTTATTCCCCCAATCAAGCCAATTGAGTGCGGGTCAGCACTTATTGGTCGTTGAATTGGAAGGCGGTCAATTTGATGCAAACTTTGACTTCGGCCGCTTGCTAAAAACTGAAAAAGCCTCCCTACCTGTAATGTGGACTGGTGATTACAGTGAGATTGGCACGTTTGGTCTAGAAAAAGCCGGGTTCTCTTATATTCCGTTTGCAGCATTATTAAATGTGGATGCGAGCAACTTGGTTGAAGCGAAATCTGATTTGTTACAAACCAATAAAAATACGCCAATCAAACTGAACCTGATGGACAATGATTTCATGGCGGTAGGGTATCAGTTCAATGTGGACATTGTGCAGAAGCCTGAGCACGGCACCATCTCTGGCAACCAGTACCAACCTGAAGCTAACTTCGTTGGTCTGGACACTTTCCAATATCGTTTGTTGTCGGTTGATGGTGCGTACTCATCTTCAATCGTGAATGTGCAGGTGGAAGTGCTTGGCAGCAACGAAGCGCCAGTGGCCGTGATTGATGTTGATAATAAAGACATGACGGTTGGGCAGCGAGTCACGTTGTCTGCGTTAAATAGTACGGATGCTGATGGTGATGTGTTGAGTTATAAATGGGAGCAGTTGGCTGGCACTTCAGTTTCTCTTGGCAATGCAACCAGTGTTAGCACAAGCTTTACGGTGCCTCAAGGTGCAAAAGCGGGTGAGGTTCTGACATTCCGTTTAACCGTGACTGATCCTAGTAATGAAACGTCCAGTGCTACCGTCGATTTAACCATGAAAAACGCAGTGCCACTTACGCTTGCAGATACGGCGACCGTTGCCGTTGGTGAAAGTATTCTGATTGATGCAGCGAGCAATGATTCGGATGTGAACGGCGATAAACTGGTTGTAGAAAGCGTACAGAACGTAACGGGTGTGGGAAGTGCGAGTGTAGAGAATGGCAAAATCCGTTTTCAAGCACCGGATAGCCCTACTGACGGCATCAAGCTGCAATATACGGTTTCAGACGGTCATGGTGCCACTGCTACGGGGGAAGTTATCGTGACGGTTGTTGCTTCTTTGAAGACAACGACATTCAAGAACTCTGAAGGTAGCGGCAGTGTTTCTTATTGGGCTTTGATGTTACTTGCAACATTAGGCTGGCGACGTCGCGTCTAAAACGGTATTGAATTGCGGTATAAGCCACTCACATTGAGTGGCTTATTTTTTATCTGATCTATTTTGGTTTCGTTCTCATTGTCTTATGAGATGTGTTTCTCATTATTTTTAAAGCGATTTTTCTACTCTGCGGTTACCCTAGGGGCCGATTTTTATGAACTAAGGATGTTATATGTCTACCGAGGGCTTTTCTGTTTCGGAAATATGCCGAGAAGCGGCAGTGATGGTCAGAAGGAATCTACTCGCAATTGTTATTGCTTGTATTCCGTTGATTATCGTGCACTCAATTTTTGCTTTTATGTATCCTGAAATGACGGGGCAAGATCAAGCGAACGTTCAAGAAGGCAATGTCGCAGGATTTTATTTCGTCACAATTATTTTGTACCCACTTGTTGCCGCTATGGCGGCTGTGCGTGTGCATCGAATTTATTTAGCCGGCGATTACATGCACTCTGCGTTGGATGTATTTCGTTTGTCAGCTCGAGAATTCCGTTTCATAGGCTGGTGGATACTGTTTGGACTGATGATGATGCTCGTTATTGGTATCCCGATCTTTGTGTTGTCGTTTATCTACATTGCAGAAAGTGGTGAAGCCGACTTTGTTGCTATGGTTATTATCACAACGATTGCAAGCATTCCTGGCTATTGGGTAATGGCGCGATGGTCATTTGTGTTGCCAGCGACAGCAATGGATCATCAGCCGCGCAGTTTGCGTCGTTCGTGGAACCAGAGCAGAGCATACAACAAACAAGTATTCATTTTGATGGGACTAATTCCATTGGGTGCGGGCTTGCTCAGTCAGCTGATCTTTAGCCACTTTACGAATCTCTTTATGTTGAGCCTCGTCGGTGTGGCCTATGGTATTTTTGGCGCGTACCAGCTGGCATTGTTATCGTTGAGCTATAAAACGGTAGTGGATATCGAACGCGCTCGTTTTGATACGCCATCACAGCCACCAAAAACGGGTGAAGAATTTTCCGCTTAACCCTTTGATCGTTTTTACATGCTACCTCCGTTTAGGAGACGGTCTGCGGCAGGTTGATACCTTCCTGCCGCCTTCGCGTTATTCACGCAAAATACCCATGCCCATTTCATGGCTGAATGACAGGGACATTCACACGTATACTCACAACAGTACTTCTTTTTATTAAGGAACCCTACATGTCCATTTGGCAACGGGTCAATTTCACCCATCGCTTTAGTCAATTACCGTCAGCGTTCTATACGTTGGTCGAGCCACAACCCTTGGACAACACTCGCTGGGTCGCTTGGAATGGTGAGTTTGCACAGCAGTTTGGTTTACCAGAAGAGCAAAACGATGAGTTATTGGCGGTTTTTTCTGGGCTAAGTGAATTCGAACAATTTCGTCCTCTTGCGATGAAATATGCAGGCCATCAGTTTGGCGTTTACAACCCAGATTTGGGCGATGGACGTGGATTACTGTTGGCAGAAATTGAGCATCAGGATGGTACTTGGTTTGATCTTCACCTCAAAGGTGCAGGGCTAACGCCTTACTCGCGAATGGGAGATGGGCGAGCGGTATTACGCTCAACTATCCGTGAGTACTTGTGCAGTGAAGCCATGGCGGGCCTTGGGGTTCCCACGACACGTGCTCTCGGTATGATGGTCAGTGATACACCTGTTTATCGAGAAAAAACGGAATCGGGCGCTTTGTTACTTCGAATGGCTGAAACCCACGTTCGATTCGGTCACTTTGAGCATTTCTTTTACACCAACCAGTTAGCAGAGCAGAAGCTGTTGGCGGATAAGGTGATTGAGTGGCACTTTGCTGATTGTGCATCGGCGGAGAAACCATATGCCGCGATGTTTGACGCCATCGTGACTAAAACAGCCGAGATGATCGCATATTGGCAAGCTTTTGGTTTTGCGCATGGTGTGATGAATACCGATAACATGTCAATTCTTGGGCAAACTTTTGATTATGGTCCGTTTGGCTTTCTTGATGATTATGAGCCGGGATACATTTGTAATCATTCAGACTACCAGGGTCGTTACGCATTTGATCAACAGCCTAGAATTGCGCTTTGGAACCTGTCAGCACTGGCGCATGCGCTATCGCCACTCGTTGAACGAGAAGATTTAGAATCGTCGTTGAGTCAATTTGAAGTTCATTTAAGCCAGCAGTTCAGCCGCCTCATGCGTGAGAAGTTGGGCTTAAAAACCAAGATAGCGGAAGACGGGCGTTTGTTTGAAGCTATGTTTGAGCTTCTTCACCAGAACAAAACGGACTACACTCGCTTCTTCAGAACACTTTCAAACCTTGATAATGCGCCTTCCCAAGCCGTAATCGATTTATTTCTCGACCGAGAAGCTGCGCGAGCTTGGCTTGATCTGTACTTAGCTCGGTGTGAGCTAGAGGTTGATGAACTAGGGGGCCTGATTTCAACCGAACAGCGTTGCAAACAGATGCGTCAAGCCAATCCCAAATACATCTTGCGTAACTACTTGGCTCAGTTGGCGATTGATAAAGCGGAAGAAGGGGACTTTAGCGAATTACACCGATTGGCCGAACTGTTAAAACGCCCATTTGATGAGCAACCCGAGTTTGATGATTACGCGAAATTGCCACCGGAATGGGGGAAGAAAATGGAGATAAGCTGTTCTTCATAAATGGGTCATTTTCCACCCATTTGTATCTTTTTCTTGGGTGGAATTCACTCGTTACACTTCGGATTCATGTTAATGGGCTATGTTAATTTATTGAAATAAATATAAATTTTAACATGGTCCATTAATTGCTCCTTATTGAACATCCGTACCCATCGCCTAACACCTAGTTACTCATGGACGGGATGGGATGTGATTCAACAAGGAGAATAATAATGTTTAAGCCTCTAACTCTACTATCTGTCTCTGCACTTGCTGTTACCAGTTTTAATGCTGCCGCAAATTGTGACCCGGGTGAAACGGTCATCAAGTTTAGCCATGTAACGAATGCGGACAAACACCCTAAAGGCATCGCGGCTTCGTTACTTGAAAAGCGCGTCAACGAAGAGATGAACGGTAAAGTCTGTATGCAGGTGTTTCCTAACTCAACACTTTATGATGATGACAAAGTGTTGGAAGCGCTACTGAATGGTGATGTTCAACTCGCTGCTCCTTCTCTTTCTAAGTTTGAGAAATTCACCAAGAAGTACCGCCTTTTCGATCTTCCTTTCTTGTTCGATGATGTCGACGCGGTTGACCGTTTCCAAAACTCGGAAGCGGGTGAAAAGCTGAAAAATTCAATGAAACGTCGTGGCCTACAAGGCATTGCGTTTTGGCATAACGGCATGAAGCAAATGTCAGCCAACAAGCCGCTCATTTCTCCAACTGATGCTGAAGGACTTAAGTTCCGTGTTCAAGCGTCTGATGTACTCGTTGCTCAGTTTGAGCAGCTAGGTGCTAACCCACAAAAAATGTCGTTCAAAGAAGTTTACGGCGGCTTGCAAACTAAGGTTATTGATGGTCAAGAAAATACTTGGTCAAACATTTACGGCAAAAAATTCTTCGAAGTTCAAGATGGCATTACGGAAACGAACCACGGAATTCTGGATTACTTAGTTGTGACGTCAAACGACTTCTGGAAAAACCTACCAGATGCTCAGCGCGAGCAGTTAAATACCATTATTCAAGAGGTAACTGCGCAGCGTAATGCTGAGTCAACCAAAGTAAACCTTGCGAATAAGAACAATATCATCGAAGCCGGTGGTGTGGTTCGTACTCTAACGCCAGAACAGCGTCAAGAATGGGTCACTGCACTTCAACCAGTATGGAAGAAGTTCGAAAAAGACATTGGTTCTGACCTAATCGAAGCCGCTTTGGCGTCTAACCAAAAATAATAACACCTAACACATTTAGCCCTCTCAAACTAAGGGGGCTCTTTCCCTCTACAGACGACGTGATGTAATTATGGAACAGACTTTTTTTGCCAAGGCTGGACGAATCACCGATGCCATTGAAGAGACTTTGATTGCTTTCTTCTTGGGTGCCATGACCTTGCTGACCTTTGCCAATGTCATCTTTCGTTATGTCTTTAACGACAATATTCTTTGGGCGCTTGAGCTCACCGTTTTCATGTTCGCATGGATGGTGTTGGTTGGCGCATCTTATGGTGTGAAAAAACACTTTCATATTGGTGTCGATGTCATTATTAACATCGTTCCGGAAGGTAAACGAAAAGCCCTGGCGCTTTTTGCAGCAATGTGTTGCTTAGCCTTCTCTATTTTGCTGTTAATTGGCGCTTGGAACTACTGGTATCCGTTCGCTACTGACCGAGCGTGGTATGAAACGGACGATATTCCAATGCCTGAAATGCTCCAGTTCATGGCCGACTGGTTAAATGAGGGAGAGCGTTATGAAAAGCTGCCACGTTTTATTCCTTACTTCGCTTTGCCACTTGGAATGGCGCTACTAACGTTTAGATTTGTTCAAGTCACGTGGCAAATCGCTACTGGTAAGCTCGATCGCTTGATTGCAGGACATGAAGCGGAGGAAGAGCTCGAATCTCTTAAAGCTGAGATGAGTGACGCTGAAGACGTAATGGCTCCAAAGGCCTCGCAAGACGCTAAAAACAAGGAGCAATAAGCCATGGATATCTTATTTCTATTTTTGATGGTAATTGGCTTTATGCTGGTTGGCGTGCCAATTGCTATTTCGCTGGGCCTTTCCAGTGTTCTTTTCCTTTTAATGCATTCGGATGCCTCTTTAGCATCAGTTGCTCAAACGCTGTTTAATGCATTCGCGGGCCACTACACGCTATTGGCTATTCCATTCTTTATATTGGCTTCAAGCTTTATGTCGACGGGTGGCGTAGCAAAGCGGATCATTCGTTTCGCCATTGCCATTGTAGGCTGGTTCCGCGGCGGTTTGGCGATGGCTTCGGTTGTCGCGTGTATGATGTTTGCCGCGTTGTCAGGTTCCTCACCTGCAACGGTTGTTGCCATAGGTAGTATTGTTATCGCAGGTATGATCAAAAACGGTTACTCAAAAGAGTTTGCCTCTGGGGTAATTTGTAACGCAGGTACGCTAGGGATTTTGATCCCACCTTCGATTGTGATGGTGGTGTATGCAGCCGCAACGGATGTGTCAGTTGGACGTATGTTCCTTGGTGGTGTGATTCCCGGTTTGCTGGCGGGTGTCATGTTGATGATCGCGATTTACATTGCCGCGAGAATCAAGAACCTTCCAAAACAACCTTTTGTCGGTTGGAAAGAAACCTTTGATGCCGCCAAGGATGCAAGCTGGGGCTTGTTGTTGGTCGTCATCATTCTTGGTGGTATCTATGGCGGTATCTTTACGCCGACAGAAGCCGCTGCGGTTGCTGCTGTGTACTCATTCTTTATTGCTAACTTTGTATACAAAGACATGGGGCCATTTGCAGACAAGAAAAACACTAAACCTGCGCTCGTTAAAATCTTCCAAACCTTTGTTCATAAAGACACGAAACACACCCTGTATGAAGCGGGCAAACTCACCATCATGCTGCTGTTCATCATTGCTAATGCCTTAATTTTGAAGCATGTTTTAACGGAAGAACGGATCCCGCAAATGATCACCGAGTCGATGCTCTCGGCTGGTCTCGGACCAATCACTTTTTTGATTGTGGTGAACGTCTTGTTGCTGATTGGTGGTCAGTTCATGGAGCCATCAGGCTTGTTGATCATTGTTGCGCCGCTCGTGTTCCCAATTGCGATTGCATTAGGTATAGACCCAATTCATTTGGGCATAATGATGGTGGTGAATATGGAGATAGGAATGATAACGCCGCCCGTGGGTCTTAACTTATTTGTGACCGCTGGTGTTGCCAAAATGTCGATGATGAACGTAGTGAAGGCAGCATTACCCTGGGTTGGAGTGATGTTCTTGTTCCTAATTATCGTCACATATGTACCATGGGTTTCGACTTGGTTGCCTACTACCTTGATGGGGCCGGAGATCATTACCAAGTAATGGAAGCCAGAAAGTAGAAAGAGGTGTGAGAATTCACACCTCTTCGTCTATTGACTTGTAACAAGTTTTGCGCGGGTCTGAATTAATTCGACGTTCATAGTGTCGCCACCTCTTTTTATTTTTACGACGCTCTTCACCGAATCTTCTCTCTTCTTGATAGCAACCGTCTACGAGCACGGTATCTGTAACAATCGGTATTCTCACTTTTTCGTTCATATCTGTAACAACCATGATAAACCTGTTGTTAAAAATTATGATTCAAGTTGAATATAATGCCAGCTATTTGAACGTGTTTTATTTGTAAAGGTCTTTATTTATTTGGTAGCGCTGCATCTTGTCGTAAAGGGTTTTTCTTGGCACATTCAATTGGCACATTGTCTGTTTAATACTACCGTTGTTTTCTAATAAAGCGCCTTCAATGGCTGCTCTCTCAAACTCCGCCACTTGCTCTGCAAGGCTTGAGGAAGACTTAGCAACTGGGTTCGATTCTCCCAACTGAATTAACTTACCCAATAGCACAAAACGCTCTGCAGCATTTCTGAGTTCTCGAACATTGCCAGGCCAGTCATGGCTCATCAGTTGCGCTAGATCTTGGGGTGACAAGCTAGGTGAGCTTTTGCCATAACGTGAAGCTGCTACCAACAGAAAGTGGTGAAAGAGGGCGGGAATGTCTTCTTTTCGTTCGCGTAGTGGCGGGAGATCCAGGGTCACGACATTGAGCCGATAATAGAGGTCCTGACGGAAAGTACCTTCTTCAGCTGCGTGTTTTAAATCGACCTTTGTTGCGGCAATCACTCGAATATCTAAAGGCAATAATTCATTTGAACCGACACGCTCAATCACGCGCTCTTGTAATACCCTCAATAAACGAATTTGGGCTTGGATAGGCATCGACTCGATCTCATCCAAGAAAAGTGTGCCGCCTTGTGCAAACTCAAATTTACCGATACGACGGCTTTCGGCGCCAGTGAATGCGCCTTTTTCATGGCCGTAGAGTTCACTCTCAATTAAGTTCTCTGGAACCGCTCCACAATTTACGGCGACAAAGTTTTGGTTTCGGCGAGAGCTTTGCTCATGTAAAGAACGAGCGATTAACTCTTTCCCTGTACCGGTTTCACCAAACAATAAAATATCGGCGTCGGTATCGGCGATTTGGGTGATGGTCTCTCGTAATATTTGGATGCTAGAGGTTTCACCAATAACTCGTGGGCCAAGGGTTTTACTGGCTTTAAGTGACAGGCGCAGTTTTTCATTTTCATTGGTTAGTTTGCGCTTCTCAATCGCCCGCTTAACCGTTTCAACCAAATGCTCTGGCGCAAAAGGTTTCTCAATAAAGTCGTAAGCGCCTTGATGAAGGGCTTGCACTGCCATGGAAATATCACCGTGTCCAGTGATCATGATGACGGGTAAGTTTGCATCGCGTTGAGTCAAAGTTGTCAGCATATCCATACCAGAAATGCCCGGCAAACAGATATCAGTGACCACGACGCCAGCTTCTTCTCCTTGCTGCATCGCTATTAAAGCCGATTCTGCATCCACAAAAAACTTGGCGTCGATATCCGCCAGTTCAAAGGTCTGTTCTATAGCGAGTCTGAGATCGGCCTCATCATCAATAAAAAACACCTGACACATGATCTTATCCTTTTGATGGTTCAGTGTTGTAAGAAGTGATAGGTAAACACAATGAGAATCGAGCGCCGCCTTGTTCTCGATTATGGGCACATAATTTTCCATTCATACTGGCTAAGATTTGTTGCGAGATAGAGAGACCCAAACCTAAACCGTTCAGTTTAGTGGTTAGAAACGGCTCACATAAATCAGAAAGTGAGAAAGAGCCAAGTCCTGGGCCATTATCATCAACATGAATCCAAACTAAATCAGTGTGCTCATCGTGTTCTACAGATAATTCTACCTGTTTGTCTTGTTGTTCTTTGAGTGCTTCTATCGCATTAGTCAGTAAATTGACCAACACTTGCTCCAGTTGAATAATATTGATCTGCACTTCAACATCATGCTCTGGCAAATTTGTTTCTAACGTGACGCGCCCTGATTTAAATGCGGGCTTCATCAGTTCTTTTACAGAGGCAATCACAGGGAACAGTCGAGATTGAGCCAACTCGTCACCACTGGTTTTTTTGGCGAAAGAGCGAAGTTGCTGACTGATATTTGCCATACGGTCAGTGAGAGCAGAAATGCGAGTGAGATTATCTTCCACTCGCTCATATTTTTCTTTTTTTAGAAACAGCTTGCCGTTCTCCGAAAAGCTACGAATTGCCGCAAGTGGATTATTCAGTTCATGGCTGATACTGGCCGACATTTGTCCTAACACCGCGAGTTTCGCTGCTTGCACCAATTCGTCTTGAGTAACGCGTAAAGTTTGCTCGGTATCGATACGCTGTGCGATCTCCGCTTGCAACTCGGCAGTCCGTGCCATGACTTGATATTCCAACTTTTGATTGGCTTCTTGTTGAATTCGTTCAAGTTGCAAGTGACGCTGTTGACGGTGATAGATAAGCTGACCAATTAAAAACAAAACCATGAATGCTAGAGTGAGTACAAAGATGTAACCCATGGTGAACCAAACGATCGACTGTTTAGGAGACAGCACACGAATAGTCAGTTTGAGTTCGGGAAGGGGCAGCGAAGAGACCACCAAGGTTCCTTTATTGTATGGGTAACCCTGTTTAAGCTCAGAATGCACCTCGTCCAAACTACCCACTAATCCAAGCGTTTCAATTGGCGCATCAAGATATTGTTGGCTTGCCCAAACTTGCTTTTTCTCTTTTTTTGTCAGTGGCTGTAAGCTTTTGAGTAGCCATTCACTTCGGCTACTCATAAAAACAATTCCGTATGGGTCGCTGGCGACAAAAACACTGTTAGGTTGCTGCCAGTTGTCCTCTATCTTACTTAGGTCCATCTTCACCACGACGACACCAAGTACACCGCCAGCGTATACGATGGGATAAGAATAGTAGTAGCCACGTTTACCAGATGTTGAGCCCAGTGCGTAGTATTGGCTTCTTTTGCCTACAATGGCTTGTTTGAAATAAGGGCGAAATGCAAAATTTCGCCCGATAAAGGAGCGCTCTTTACGCCAGTTGCTGGCGGCGATCGTTGTACCCCATTGATCGATTAAGTACGTATCCGCTGCTTCAATCACGCCATTAACGGATTCTAAATACCGATTAGTGATTTCCAGTTGCGCACTGTTGTTGGGGTGCAGAAGCGCTTGATAAAGTGGATCATCTTTAGCGAGAAGATTTGGGATATGGGCGTACTTATCGAGTTTATTTTTTATATGGCCAGAAAATTGCTCAAGCTGTGATTGGTGTTTATCAAGTAGAGATTGATAACTGGTCTGCCAAACCCAATGGCCACCGATAATTGCGCACAGGAAATAGAAAGCAAAAAATGTCAGCAGAATCCGTTTTTTTTGCGACATCCTTACACTCCTTGCAACTTCCTTTGGTCACGTAAGAAAATGTTAATAGTTTGTAGGAAGGATTAGGGATTTAGTTTTCAACTCTGTGGAGTAAAACAAGAGCAAGATCTCTTTTTAGGCTTTTCGATAAAAAAACCGGTCGATTCTCTTGAAAAAGTCGCTATTGTCCCCATTCTAGATATGCTGGCGATGCTTAGACGGTGTCTGAATCGCATTTTTGAAGAAAAAATGGGTCAGCATTCGAGAATTTAGCGCAGACAATGTCCACATAGTGGCTATTGGCTCGACAGGGTTGCGACAGATCGCTAGAATGTCGCGTCTAAAAATTCTGTCCTGAGGCTAATAGGAGATACCTTTGGTTATTTTATCGAAGATATCACTGATTAGTCCGGTACTGACAACCAGTATCGATACTCGATTTTAAATTAGGTGTTCGGACAGAACACTACACAAGGATGAAGCGTAAGCTCCTCTGAGTTTCGCTCATACGCTCGGAAAACCGAGCCACTTTAGAGGTTTATATATAATGCAAGTTACTGTTGAAACGCTAGAGGGCCTAGAGCGCCGTCTAAACATTACTGTTCCAGCTGCAAACATCGAAGACGCTGTAACAGCTGAACTACGCAACATCGCTAAAAACCGTCGTTTCGATGGTTTCCGTAAGGGTAAAGTGCCTCTAAAAATGGTTGCTAAGATGTACGGCAAAGCAGTACGTCAAGACGTTCTTGGTGAAGTAATGCAACGCCACTTCATCGAAGCTATCGTTAAAGAGAAAATCAACCCAGCTGGCGCTCCAACTTTCGCTCCTGTAGAGAACAAAGAAGGTTCAGACCTAGTTTTCACTGCAACTTTTGAAGTTTACCCAGAAGTTGAGCTTAAAGGCCTAGAGAGCATCACTGTTGAAAAACCACTAACAGAAGTTAAAGATGCAGACGTAGAAGAGATGATCGATACTCTACGTAAGCAACAAGCAACTTGGGTTGAAGTTGAAGAAGCAGCAGAAGATGGCAAACGCGTAAGCATCGACTTCGTTGGTTCTATCGACGGTGAAGAGTTCGAAGGCGGTAAAGCTGAGAACTTCCCTCTAGAAATGGGTGCTGGTCGCATGATCCCTGGTTTCGAAGACGGTATCGCAGGTAAAACTGCTGGTATGGAATTCGACATCGACGTGACTTTCCCAGAAGATTACCACGCTGAAAACCTAAAAGGTAAAGCAGCTAAGTTCGCAATCAAAGTGAACAAAGTTGAAGCTCGTGAACTTCCAGAACTAAACGACGAGTTCGTTGCTAAGTTCGGTGTTGTTGAAGGTGGTGTTGAAGCACTTAAAGCTGAAGTTCGTAAGAACATGGAACGCGAACTTAAGCAAGCTGTTAAGAACCGCATCAAAGAGCAAGCGATTGACGGTCTAGTTGAGCAAAACGACATCAACGTACCATCAGCGCTTATCGAGCAAGAAATCCAAGTTCTACGTCAACAAGCTGCACAACGCTTCGGTGGTAACCCAGAAGCTGCTGCTCAGCTTCCACGTGAACTGTTCGAAGAACAAGCTAAACGTCGCGTAGTTGTTGGTCTTCTACTAGGTGAAGTAATCAAATCTGAAGAGCTAAAAGCGGACGACGAGAAAGTTAAAGCTCTAATCGAAGAAATGGCTACTGCATACGAAGATCCATCAGAAGTTATTGCTTACTACGAGCAAAACGAAGAAATGATGAACAACATGCGCAACGTAGCTCTAGAAGAGCAAGCAATCGACGCGATCATCGCTAAAGCACAGGTTTCTGAGAAAGAAGTAGGCTTCAACGAGCTACTTAACCAACAACAACCTGCTGCTTAATAAGCAATATCTTGCGTAGAAGGTTGACTTAACGTTAACTATTCTGCTAACAATGGTCCGTATGATAGTCATCATCCGGGCCATTTATTTTAGGGACATAAGAATATGAGCTACCAAGAAAAAAATGCAATGTCGCCAATTATGGACGCGCTAGTACCAATGGTGGTTGAACAAACTTCCCGAGGCGAACGCTCTTACGACATCTACTCACGTCTGCTGAAAGAGCGCGTGATTTTTTTAACGGGTCAAGTGGAAGACCACATGGCAAACCTTGTCGTGGCTCAGCTACTTTTCCTAGAATCTGAAAATCCAGATAAAGATATTTTCCTATACATCAACTCGCCAGGCGGCAGCGTAACAGCTGGTATGTCTATTTACGATACTATGCAGTTCATTAAGCCAAATGTCAGCACTGTGTGTATGGGTCAAGCATGTTCAATGGGTGCCTTCCTGCTTGCAGGTGGTGCGCCAGGTAAGCGTTACGTACTGCCTAACTCTCGTGTAATGATCCACCAACCATTGGGTGGTTTCCAGGGTCAAGCTTCTGATATCCAAATCCATGCTCAGGAAATCCTGACGATTAAACAGAAGCTAAACAAGTTGTTAGCAGAACATACAGGCCAACCTCTTGAAGTCATTGAGCGCGATACTGATCGTGATAACTTCATGTCATCAGAGCAGGCTGTGGAATACGGTATCGTGGATGCAGTGTTAAGCCACCGTGGCGAGTAATTAGCCAGCGCATTTTGGCAAAAATTGATATACACTCATTCATGAAGAGTAAAGGCTAAGAGGTTAGCGAATGACAGATAAAAGCAAAGAAAGTGGCAGCGGTAAATTGCTGTACTGTTCTTTCTGCGGCAAAAGTCAGCACGAAGTTCGCAAGCTAATCGCAGGTCCGTCAGTGTACATTTGCGACGAGTGTGTCGACTTATGTAACGATATTATTCGCGAAGAAATCAAGGATGTTCTCCCTAAGAAAGAATCTGAAGCGTTACCAACGCCAAAACAGATCCGTGAACACCTTGATGACTATGTGATCGGGCAAGATTACGCGAAAAAAGTGCTCGCAGTTGCGGTATATAACCACTACAAGCGTTTACGCAATGGTGATACAACGAGCGAAGGTGTGGAGCTTGGTAAGAGTAACATCCTTCTAATTGGTCCTACAGGTAGCGGTAAAACACTACTTGCGGAGACATTAGCTCGATTCTTGGATGTGCCATTTACAATGGCAGACGCGACGACACTAACCGAAGCCGGTTACGTAGGTGAAGACGTTGAAAACATCATCCAAAAGCTTCTGCAAAAATGTGATTACGATGTAGCTAAAGCGGAACGCGGCATCGTTTACATTGATGAAATTGATAAGATTTCACGCAAAGCTGAAAACCCATCTATTACGCGTGACGTATCTGGTGAAGGTGTTCAGCAGGCGCTACTAAAACTTATCGAAGGTACGGTTGCATCGGTTCCACCTCAAGGTGGTCGTAAGCATCCTCAGCAAGAATTCCTACAAGTGGACACATCTAAGATCCTGTTCATCTGTGGTGGTGCTTTTGCTGGCTTAGACAAAGTGATTGAGCAGCGTGTTGCAACAGGTACAGGTATTGGCTTTGGTGCTGAAGTTCGTTCGAAGAATGAATCGAAGACAGTAGGTGAGCTATTTACTCAAGTTGAACCTGAAGACTTAGTGAAGTACGGCCTCATTCCAGAATTCATTGGTCGTCTACCTGTAACAACAACACTGACTGAGCTTGATGAAGAAGCATTGATTCAGATCCTATGTGAACCGAAGAACGCACTGACCAAGCAATATGCAGCATTGTTTGAGCTGGAAAACGCTGAACTTGAATTCCGTGAAGATGCGCTGCGCGCTATCGCGAAAAAAGCAATGGAGCGTAAAACAGGTGCTCGTGGCTTACGCTCGATTCTTGAAGGCGTGCTACTTGAAACCATGTACGAATTACCATCTGCAACAGACGTTAGTAAAGTCGTGATTGATGAGTCCGTCATTAATGGCGAGTCAGAGCCACTGCTTATTTACAGTAACGCAGACAATCAGGCAGCTGGAGCAGAGTAAATTCAGCCATAATGAAAAAGGAGGTAAGTAATTACCTCCTTTTTTTATTTCTCTTATTGAATCCAAACAATTAGCCCCCATATACTGCCTTAAGTAATACGTTAAACGTGAAAGCGGAAGAGAGAATTATATGAACTTGGAACGTTCCGAGCGTATCGAGATCCCGGTACTACCTCTACGTGACGTAGTGGTCTACCCACACATGGTTATTCCATTGTTTGTTGGTCGTGAGAAATCGATTAGCTGTCTAGAAACGGCGATGGAAACCAACAAACAAGTTCTTCTTGTGGCACAAAAGCAAGCGGATACTGACGAGCCTACGGTTGACGACCTATTTGACGTAGGTACGGTAGCCACCATTCTCCAGCTCTTGAAGCTTCCGGATGGCACAGTAAAAGTATTGGTCGAAGGCCAGCAGCGAGCAAAAATCAATCACTTTAAAGAGAGTGACTTCTTCCTAGCGGAAGCTGAATTTGTTGTTACGCCAGAATTGGATGAGCGTGAGCAAGAAGTGATTGTTCGCAGCGCGATTAATCAGTTTGAAGGGTTCATTAAGCTAAACAAGAAGATTCCACCAGAAGTGCTAACGTCACTTAATGGTATCGACGAAGCCGCACGCTTAGCGGATACCATTGCGGCTCATATGCCGTTGAAGTTGGTGGATAAGCAGCAAGTGCTTGAAATTTTTGACGTCACTGAGCGTCTGGAATTCCTGATGGGCCAGATGGAATCAGAGATCGACTTGCTGCAAGTTGAAAAACGAATTCGTGGTCGCGTTAAAAAGCAAATGGAAAAATCTCAGCGTGAGTACTATCTGAATGAGCAAATGAAAGCGATTCAGAAAGAACTTGGTGAGATGGAAGACGCACCAGACGAGTTCGAAACGCTACAGAAGAAGATTGACGAATCAAAAATGCCTCAAGAGGCACGTGAAAAGACAGAGCAAGAGCTGCAAAAGCTTAAGATGATGTCTCCAATGTCTGCTGAAGCAACAGTGGTTCGTAGCTACATCGATTGGATGGTCAGCGTTCCTTGGGCTAAGCGCTCAAAAGTTAAGAAAAACTTAGCGAAAGCAGAAGAGGTTCTTAATGAAGATCACTACGGTCTAGAACGCGTCAAAGAACGTATCCTTGAATACCTGGCGGTTCAAAACCGTATCAACAAGCTAAAAGGTCCTATCCTTTGTCTTGTTGGTCCTCCTGGTGTCGGTAAAACATCTCTTGGTCGTTCAATTGCTTCAGCTACAGGCCGTAAGTATGTTCGTATGGCGTTGGGTGGTGTGCGTGATGAAGCGGAAATTCGTGGTCACCGTCGTACTTATATCGGCTCATTACCAGGCAAATTGATCCAGAAGATGTCGAAGGTTGGTGTGAAGAACCCGCTGTTCTTATTGGACGAAATCGACAAAATGTCTTCCGATATGCGTGGTGATCCGGCATCGGCTCTACTAGAAGTACTTGATCCTGAACAGAATAACTCGTTCAACGATCACTACCTAGAAGTGGATTACGATCTCTCTGACGTTATGTTTGTTGCGACATCGAACTCGATGAACATCCCGGGTCCATTGTTAGACCGTATGGAAGTTATTCGTTTATCTGGTTACACCGAAGACGAGAAGCTGAACATTGCAAAACGTCACCTTGTTGATAAACAAGTGAAGCGTAATGGCTTGAAAGCGGATGAGATCGTCATTGAAGATTCTGCGATTATTGGCATCATTCGTTACTACACGCGTGAAGCGGGTGTCCGTAACTTAGAGCGTGAGATTTCTAAGATCTGCCGTAAAGCGGTGAAGAACATCTTGCTGGATAAGGACATCAAGTCAGTAACGGTAACGATGGACAACCTAAAAGAGTACTTAGGTGTTCAACGTTTCGATTACGGTAAAGCGGATGAAAGTAACCGAATTGGTCAAGTAACTGGCCTAGCTTGGACCGAAGTGGGTGGCGATCTATTAACGATTGAAACTCAATCAATGCCAGGTAAAGGTAAGCTGACACAAACGGGTTCTCTTGGTGATGTGATGCAAGAGTCTATCCAAGCAGCAATGACAGTGGTTCGCTCTCGTGCAGAAAAGCTAGGTATTAATACTGACTTCTACGAGAAGAAAGATATTCACGTACACGTCCCGGAAGGCGCGACACCAAAAGATGGCCCAAGTGCGGGTACAGCAATGTGTACAGCATTGGTTTCTTCTCTAACAGGCAACCCTGTGAAAGCAGAAGTAGCGATGACGGGTGAAATCACACTGCGTGGTGAGGTTCTACCTATCGGCGGCCTAAAAGAGAAGTTACTTGCGGCACACCGTGGTGGCATTAAGACAGTGCTAATTCCAAAAGATAACGAGCGTGATTTGGAAGAGATTCCTGATAATGTTATCGCGGATCTGGAAGTTATCCCTGTACAGTGGATTGATGAAGTACTGAAAGTCGCACTAGAGCGAGACCCGACGGGCGTTGAGTTTGAGTCTCAAAAATAGTGATGTGTAGCAAAAATAAGTAAAAGTTTACGCTGATAAGCCCAAAAAGGCTTGTCAGCGTTTTTTTTGGGCGCTAAGTTAGTTTCGATAGCTGCCAGCCCTTGATGAATAAGGGGTGGAGCATATTTTCTTAACAATGGAACGAAAGTCATCACAAAAATAATCACAGATGACACAAAGGGGAAATTACAGTGAATAAAACTCAGTTAGTAGAACAAATCGCAGAAAATGCAGATATTTCTAAAGCGTCAGCGGGTCGTGCTCTAGATGCATTCATCGAAGCAGTAAGCGGAACTCTTCAATCTGGTGATCAAGTCGCTCTAGTTGGCTTTGGTACATTCAGCGTTCGCACTCGTGCTGCACGTACTGGTCGTAACCCAAAAACTGGTGAAGAAATCCAAATCGCAGAAGCAAAAGTACCAGCTTTCAAAGCAGGTAAAGCACTGAAAGACGCTTGTAACTAATCACGGCGTTATTTCTGTAACCGGCCATTTGCTTAACTTTTGCTCAAACAATAAGTTTCGAACAAAAATTTACAAACTTCGAGCCGAACTTTCTTAAATTATGCGCATCATACTGATGCGCATTTCTTTTTCTGATATTATTGCGCCATTATTTCTATTAGATAGAAGCAGTAGGCTTCAATTGTGGAGAGCAGTTAAATTATGATGGATCGACTACGCGAAGGCGTGAATAGCATCGCGGTCAAAATTATCCTTGGACTTATCATCCTGTCTTTCGTATTTGCAGGTGTAGGTAGCTACATCGTTGGTGGTAGCAACAACTCTGCAGCGAAAGTCGGTAACACTGAGATTCCTCGTGGTGAGTTCGAGATGGCATACCAAAATGAGCGTAACCGTATGCAAGCTCAGTTGGGTGACTACTTCTCTCAAATGCTGGCTGACCCTGCATATGTTGAATCTTTCCGCAAATCCGTTTTAGATCGAATGATCAATGACGTGTTGCTTGACCAACAAGCTGAAGCTTTGGGTCTGCGAATCAGCGACACTCAAGTGCGTAGCATGATTCTAGACATGCCTCAGTTCCAATCTAATGGTCAGTTTGATCAAGAGATCTATCAAGCTTCTTTGCGTCGTGCAGGCTTTTCGCCAGACTCTTTTGCTGAGTACATGCGTCGTGAATTGGTTCGTGAGCAACTGCTGAATGCGCTACAAAACAGTGAATTTATTCTGCCGGGTGAAGTACAAGCAGAAGGCAAGCTGTTCACTCAAACTCGTGATATTCGCACGATTCAGATCGACTTAGCGGAGTTTGCGAAAAATATTGAATTGACCGACGAAGAAATTCAAGAGTACTACAAAGCAAACCCAGACAACTTTACACGCCCAGAGCAGGTTAAAGTCTCTTACATCGAACTGTCAGCTGAAGCGCTAAAGGAACAAGTTAATGTTTCTGATGCTGAGGTGAAAAAGTACTACGACGAGCACTTAAACAAATACTCTTCAGAAGAGCAACGACGTGTCGCTCACATTCTTGTAGAAGGGGACGATGAAGCAAAAGCGCAAGCTATCCTAGATGAGCTAAACGCGGGTGCAGATTTTGCGACGCTTGCTCAAGAGAAATCTGACGATTTTGGCAGCGCTGAAAACGGTGGTGACTTAGGTTGGATCGAGCGTGATGTGATGGACCCTGCTTTTGAAGAAGCGGCATTCGCACTGAAGAATCCTGGCGATACGTCGGGTCTAGTAAAGTCGGACTTTGGCTATCACATTATCAAGCTTGAAGAGCTAAAAGATTCTGTGGCGAAGCCATTTGAAGAAGTCGCTGCTGAAATCAAACAAGAGATGGTTGACCAACAAGCTATCGATCAATTCTACGAGTTGCAAAATGAGCTTGAGCGCGTAGCGTTTGAATACCCAGACTCATTGTATGATGCTTCTCAAGCGGTTAACCAAGAAGTGAAGACAACGGACTTTATTTCTCAGGTTGATGCACCTGAAGTGCTTCGTAGCCCTGCTGTAATGCAAGCTATCCTAAGCCCTGAAGTTAAAGAAGATGGCCTAAACTCTGAAGCTATCGAAGTTGCGCCTGAGCATATTATCGTTGTTCGTGTTGAAGATGCGCGTGACGAGACAGTTCTTCCACTAGAAGAAGTGAAAGATCAGGTTGTTGCAGAGCTATCTCGTGTTAAAGGTGAGCAAGAAGCGATGGAGCTTGGAACACAAGTCGTTGCGGCATTGAAAGAAGGTAAGACGAACGTGCTTGCTGAAAACAATCTTGCCTTTGGTGAACAAGAGACAGTAGATCGTCGTTCTCCGTTAGCAACAACGGTATTCGCGATGGCAAAACCAGTCGATGGTAAACCAGTATATGGTCAGTCTAAAGATCTTGAAGGTAACATCATTATCATCGAGCTTGATGCTGTAAACGCAGAGCTAGATAGCGAGTTAGAAGATCAAGTTGCGATGCAAATGCAGCGTGCATCTTCTCAGCAAGATTTATCATCTGTACTAGCCGTACTGCGTGCAAATACTGACATTGAGTACTTTGTTGTGAGCAACTAAGCACAATTAGTGTAATTTGTATGTTGAATAAAACGGACCGCACAAGCGGTCCGTTTTATTTTTGTCTTTATGAACTTCAATCATCAATAGGCATTACTTAAATTAGTGCGCGTTTAAGTGATAGCGGCCGTTGTGAATTCCGGGTCATATCAGTTTGTTAAATGCATAACCATATTGCTATCCATTGCAAACTTGATAGTGACTCGCTCTCGACGACTGTTTTTAGCCTACTATTTTGGAGATTGTATGTTCAATATGAAATGGATTTTGACATTGTGCTTATTTGTTTTTGCACCTTTTAGCATGGCTGCGGATTCAGCCACTGACAAATATGAAGGAATTGAAATTACTGTAAATATCAACACGGCCACTGCTGAAGAAATTGCGACCATGTTGAAAGGTATAGGTGAGAAGAAAGCGCAGAGTATAGTGGACTACCGCGAGGAACATGGCCCTTTTAAAACGGCAGCAGATTTGAAGAGCGTAAAAGGCATAGGTGAAGCGACAGTTAAGAAAAACGAAGACCGCATTTTACTGTAGCTTGATGTATTGCAGATATTGAGTCTGAATTCAGAACAATATCTGTTTCCCTATTACTGCTTTCCCGAACCAGCCCCTCTTTCGTGGTTCGGGATTTTTTATCCGAATAAACGACGGCGAAGGCCTTTTTCCATTAAAGCCATTACTAACCCACCGAGTGCGCCAAACATATGAGCATCAATAGCAACGTTTGCACCGATAAGCTCAGCAGTACTGCTGGATGGGCCATAGACCTGCTCCCATGCTACTTTGGCGATTAGTCCTCCAACTAACAACACACTGCTTCTTCTGCTTTCAAAGACTTCTCTGAGCGCCCAAAATCCAAACAATCCGTGTAATACGCCGGATAAACCCACGTATACCGACATGTTGGTAAACAAATTCAGCGCACCAACACATGCACATAAGATTGAAAAAACGATAAGGAAGTTACGAGTGCTTGGGCGAAAAATAAAAGTAATGATCCACAATCCGGCGAGGTTCATTCCTAAGTGCGCAAAGTTGGTATGTGTGAGATTTCCTGTTACGATTCGCCACCATTCACCATGGCGTATATTGTAGCTGTGCCACTCGGTTAGGCTTGCCATTGGTTCAAATTGAAGTATCAAACAGATCACGCTGATAATACTCAGCAAGGTATAAAGGTTCACTCTATGTCTCGTTATTGTTCTCGTTGTGGAAAATCGCAAAAAGCGTGTATTTGCCAATGGATTGTACCGCTGGCAAGCGAGGTAGAACTTATCATTCTTCAGCACACGAGTGAAGAACATCGTCCGCTTGGTACGGCACGGATTCTCAATTTGAGTTTAGATAACTGTATTTGTTTGATAGGAGAGGACTTTTCTTGTGATGATGCCTTAAATCACTTATTAGCGGATGAGTCATATCAACATTTTGTTCTTTACCCATCAGAAGAGTCACGATGCATTTCTGAAATCACTCAAGCGAGTCATAGTGTATCTAAGAAAATACGTTTGATTTTGCTCGATGGTACGTGGAAAAAAGCGTACAAAATGTGGCAACTCTCAAGCAACTTACATCCACTCCCAACCGTGCAGTTGCCTAAGCAACTACAAGGGCACTACACCATTCGTAAGGCGCCCTCTGAGAATAGCTTATCGACAGTCGAGGCTGGTTATCATTCGCTTCGCTTGCTTGAACCCGAGCGAGACTTTACACCGCTGATGCGTGCGTTTGAAAAGATGATCGAATTCCAAATCGCCCAGATGCCTCCGGGCGTTTTTGAAAAGAATTACTTGAAAGGTTGAGTGTTACTAAAGAACGATGGAAGAGAAAAGTTGGCGGTGTAGCTTTTGCGCGTGACCATCGGTCATTGCAGAAATATAATCGGCGATGACCCTCATTTTATTGCTCTCGCTCTTCGCCTGACACCACAGATCTCTTGTATGAACGGGTAGTAATCGCTCTGGGTCTGCTGTTAACGCTTCAAAAATATCCATAATAATTTGCTGACCCTTATACTCAACGATCTGGACCTGCGGGACTTGGATAACGAAGGTGCTGACAAAGTGCTTGAGTACGTCAAGTGCACGTGCCATCTGTGGTTCTAAACACGCATTCCAAGACAGTAACGGGTTATTAAACGGCTCATCCACCGTTTTGATTGAAATGCTGGTCAGTAGCGCGTTAACCATACCACCGATAGCATCTTTCCGCTCATGGTGCTTACCGCTAAATAGCATCTGTCCGATGGAATCGATATGAGCTTCAAACCACGGGTCGCCACAGTCCGCTAATTGACTTGCTGCGCCTTCTTGCCATTGCTGACGTGTCACCATACCAAGTACGATTGCATCTTCTAAATCATGAACACCGTAGGCGATATCATCTGCTAGCTCCATGATTGAGCAGTCGATTGATTTAAAACGCGTTTTACTGTGCTCAAACTCCGATTCTGGCGTTGAACGCATCAGACTAAGCAATGCCTTGTCGTTGTCAGAAAGCGGTGCAATTACCCAATCAAATAAGTCTTTATCACAATCATAAATGCCTTTAGCTGGGCTCCAATCTTTTGCTTTTAGTTTACGTTGATGCTCGGCTGGTTGAGGCAACTTGACGGAGCGTGTTTGACTAATGAGGGCAGGGTACTTAATCAAACCAAACAGCGTGCGGCGTGATAAATTCATTCCGAAATGCTCGGTATAAGGCTCTAACTTAGTGACGATACGAAAGGTTTGGGCGTTCCCCTCGAAGCCGCCATGTTCGCGCATTACGTAGTTTAGAGCGACTTCTCCCCCATGACCGTATGGAGGATGCCCGATGTCGTGAGCCAAACATAATGAATCAATTAAGCTGTCTGATGGTAATAGTTCACGGAACTCTGGTTGTTTTTTCTTTAACTGGGCGACGATACCGGTCCCGAGTTGCGACGCTTCTAAGGAGTGTGTTAACCGACTGCGGTGAAAGTCTTCCAAGCTATTGCCGTGTACTTGGGTTTTTGCTTGTAGGCGTCGAAATGCAGCCGAGTGAAGAATGCGTGCTCGGTCTCGTTGGTACGGGCTCCGATGGTCGTCTCGACGGATTTTATGCTCATCATCATGGCGCTCTTGCCATTGCGGGTGTAATTCAAACGACACGATTATCTCCGTAAGCTAACTGATTTCATCTAACGATAATTCGAAACTTGGGGCAAAGGTATTGAGAAAGTAATCCATTTCAGGCGTTTTGCGTTCTTGCAAAGTGACGTCTAAGCGTTTTTTTGCCAGAGCGAACTCATGGTTACCGGCGCTTAGTTCTTCAAGACATTTTAAATAGGCACAGATGGAATCGGCTTGCTTAACGATTTTTGCGTCCTCTTCGTGTGCAGAGTGAGAAAGAAGATAGGGGGCAAAATCATCTTGGAACTCTTCCGGTAACATGGAGAGTAATTTTTGTTCCGCTGCCGATTCTATCTTCTTATATTCTTTGGCAATTTCAGGATTGTAATACTTCACTGGAGTTGGAAGATCACCCGTTAATACTTCGCTGGAGTCATGGTACATGGCAAGAATAGCGATGCGTTCTGGATTAAGGTTGCCGCCGAACTTTTTGTTTTTAATGAGGGCAAGGGCATGAGCGACAAAAGCAACTTGTAAGCTATGCTCTGAAACGTTTTCTGGTGAGACGGACCGCATTAAAGGCCAGCGTTGGATCAGCTTCATTCGAGCCAGGTGGGCGAAAAAATGGCTTTCTTTCATGGCTTTCTCCGTTTCTGGTGTAAAAAAGGAACTCACTAGGAGTTCCTCTAAGCATATGAGAGATCAGCACTAATTACTACCAGTGATTCATTACTGGCTGTAGGTTGATAGGAATCTTTCAAAACGTCCAATGGCGATTTCTAGATCTTCAACGTGCGGTAGTGTCACGATGCGGAAGTGGTCTGGTTTTGGCCAGTTAAAACCGGAACCTTGCACCAGTAAGACCTTCTCTTGTTTTAAGAAATCTAAAACCATCTGCTGATCGTTCTTGATGTTGTACATTTTAGTGTCGATTTTCGGGAAGAGGTACATCGCACCCTTAGGTTTGACACAAGAAACACCAGGAATCTGATTGATCAATTCATACGCTCGGTTGCGCTGCTCTAATAAGCGTCCGCCTGGTAAAATCAGTTCATTGATACTCTGGTATCCACCTAACGCGGTTTGAATGGCATGTTGCATTGGTACGTTTGCACATAAACGCATCGATGAAAGCAGCTCCAAGCCATTCACGTACCCTTGAGCCAGATGTTTAGGCCCCGTTAGGAACATCCAGCCACCACGGAAACCACAAACACGGTAGGCTTTTGAAAGGCCATTGAATGTCATGACTAGCACGTCTTCAGTGAGTGTGGCGACTGAGGTATGTGTTGCACCGTCGTACAACACTTTGTCGTAGATCTCATCTGCGAAAATGATCAGTTTGTGCTTGCGTGCTATCTCAATCACTTCAAGTAGGAAGTCACGGCTGTATACCGCACCTGTCGGGTTGTTCGGGTTGATCAGAACAATGCCACGTGTCTTTGGTGTGATTTTCTTTTTGATGTCTTCAAGGTCTGGGTACCAGTCAGCTTCTTCATCACATAGATAATGAACCGGCTTACCACCAGATAGTGCAACTGAAGCTGTCCATAACGGATAGTCTGGTGCTGGGATCAGCATTTCGTCGCCATTGTTTAATAGCGCTTGCATGGCCATTACGATCAACTCAGACACGCCGTTACCTACATACACATCTTCGACATCTAGCGAGCGTATACCTTTACGCTGATAGTGTTGGACCACAGCTTTACGAGCAGAGTAAATGCCTTTGGAATCACAATAGCCTTGAGAAGTCGGCAGATTACGAATCACGTCGACTAAAATCTCATCAGGGGCGTCAAAACCAAATGGGGCAGGGTTACCAATGTTTAGCTTTAGGATTTTATGCCCTTCTTCCTCCATGCGCTTAGCATGTTTGAGTACAGGGCCCCTAATGTCGTAGCAGACATTGTCGAGTTTTGACGACATCCCGATATTTTGCATTGTTTAATTCCTAAAAATTCGTTAATTTCTTTATTAAAGTACAATAATTTGTTTTTTATTAGAATATATATCTGTAAATAATCTGTCTGCTGGTTAAGTTTTGCTCGCTTGCTATCACAGGATTTCGCAAAAGATCGCATACGACCTTGATTTGCTTTGGGTCTAAACTTAGAGTAGCCGTCAGTTACCATTTATCCTCACATACAACGAGGTTGATTTGTCACAGTTCCATCAAGCCGTAAAGAGAATTATCGAGCGAGTTCAGCAATCGGAAGGCAATCAAACACGTCTGGTCGAGCCCCTTAGCGAGAAACCTAATTTCTCATTTATTGATTGGCTTGATGCACAACCACTTTTCCCTAAGTTTTATTGGCAGTCCCGCGATACACGTGAAGAGGTCGTTGCACTAGGGCAATTGCACGCTTTTGTTGAGCCAGGTCCTGCTTATACCATTCTAGGTGAAGGGCAAAGAGTCTGGGGCGGGCGCTCTTTTGATGGACAGCATGAGAAGAATCGTCGCTGTATGCCTTCTTTTTTCTTTTTGCCTCAAATTGAGTTAATTCGTTTTGACCAACAGTGGTCTCTCGCAGTTAATATTTCAGAAGACAAAGCGCGAACTCTAGCTGGGTTGAATAAACTGGTTTGTGAGGTCGCGGCCTTAGCTCCAATTTCGTCTCACATCCGCTCTATTGTTCACACGCCAAGTCAGCCTCAATGGAATGAGTTAGTTCATAAGGTTCTGACTGGTATAGAGAATGATGATTTTAAGAAAGTGGTTTTAGCGCGTCGCTCTACCGTGCAGCTTGATAACACATTAAGTGCTGCACAGCTACTTAAAGCAAGTTACTTAAATAACCATCATAGCTTCCATTTCATGCTGAGCTTAGACAGTAAGCACAGTTTTATGGGGTCTACGCCAGAACGTTTGTATTCTCGCGTAGGGCATGAGCTACATACCGAAGCGTTAGCAGGTACGATTGGTCGGGGAAACAATGCCACTCAAGATATGGAGTTGGCGAATTGGTTATCCCAAGACCAAAAGAACCTCAACGAAAACCAGTATGTGGTGGACGACATCATTGATCGTCTATTACCGCATTCTGAAATGGTTGAAGTGGAAGCTGAACCGAGTTTGGTCAGACTACGAAAAGTGCAGCACCTTAAGCGAAATATTCACGCTAGTCTAAGAGCGGGGATAAATGGTGTTCAGTTGTTATCGGCGCTTCAGCCAACAGCGGCGGTTGCTGGCTTACCCCGACAAGAGTCCATGCAGTTTATTCTTGATAATGAGCCCTTTGCACGCGGCTGGTACGCGGGGTCAATGGGTTATATAAGCCATGAACGAGCAGAGTTTTGTGTCGCAATCAGAAGCGCGCTTGTGCTCGGTGATCAAGTACAACTGTTTGCGGGCGCAGGGATTGTGCCTGGTTCTGTGGCAGAACATGAGTGGGCAGAACTTGATAAGAAAATGTCGACGTTACTTACGCTGATTTCTGATCATCCGCCATTGGGAGTCGCATCATGAGTCATGACCAAGCGGTGCTCAATCGAGTTTGGTCAGAAACCATATTGATTGAGCTTCAGCGATTTGGCGTTAAGCATGTTTGTATCGCTCCCGGATCTCGTTCTACTCCTTTAACTTTAGAAGCGGCAGAACAGTCCGACTTTTCCATTCATACTCATTTTGATGAGCGTGGACTGGGCTTTATGGCTCTTGGTTTAGCGAAAGCTACTCAGGAGCCAGTGGCAATTATCGTTACCTCTGGTACGGCAGTGGCGAACCTATTACCGTCGGTTGCCGAAGCCAAACTTACTGGTGAAAAACTGGTGCTGCTGACAGCAGATCGTCCAGTAGAACTTGTCGGCTGTGGTGCAAACCAAGCGATAAATCAATTGGGTATTTTTTCACATCATGTTTCGGCCAGTTTGAATTTACCAAGCCCAAATTTAGCAACGTCGCTTAACTGGTTGCTGACCTCTGTTGACGAAGTTATGTTTACTCAGCAATTGCAGGGTAGTGCTGTTCATATTAATTGTGCATTTCCAGAGCCTTTGTATTCCAACGGCGCAAAAGCGGATTATCAAACCTACTTAGATTCGGTCGCCGGATGGCGAAAAGGAAGCGGCACTTATACTCAGCGTTTTAGCCATTTGTCACAGGCGAACATCCCGCCTTTTTCGGACAAAAAAGGCTTGGTTGTGATTGGCAGCTTACCGCTTGAACAAGCGCGTTCGGCGCAGGCGTTTGCACAAAAAATGGGATGGCCGGTACTTGCAGACCCGCAAAGTGGTTTGAGTTCGGATTGGGCGCATTACGATGTATGGCTTCAACTTCCCGAGTTTGCAAACGAGCTTGAATCTTGTGAACTTATTATCCAATTTGGTAGCCGAATCATCTCCAAACGTTTGAACCAATGGATTGATAAACAAGTTTCGCAGAGTCAACAAGATAAAGACGTTCAATACTGGTATATCTCGCCGCGTATGGACCGGAATAACCAAAATCATCTGGCGCAAATGCACTGGGTTGAGCCTCCTAAAACGTGGGTTTCTCGCATTAGTTTTGAGAAGTCAATATTTGCTGGGTGGGCTGATAGGTTAGTGAATGACGTTAAGCGAGTTCATCAACGTATCGAAGAAGCCTTCCTATCTGATTCAGCGTCTGCCATTGACGAAATTGCGTTGGCAGCAGACATCAACGAGCGCACAAAGAACGTAGATGTTTTCTTGGGTAATAGCTTGTTTGTTCGGCTTGTTGATATGTACGGAAAATTGGATGGTGTAGAGGTTTTCACTAATCGAGGCGCGTCAGGGATTGACGGTTTGTTTGCTGCAGCATCAGGCGTGCAACGGGCAAGAGGTAATCCGTTACTAATGTATATCGGTGACACAGCAGCACTTTATGATCTCAATTCTCTGGCGCTATTTTCTCACAATAAACTGCCGGCGGTACTTGTTGTTACTAATAATGACGGCGGTGCGATTTTTGATATGTTGCCAGTACCACCAGAGCGCAGGACGACATATTATCAAATGCCTCATGGTTATCAGTTTGAACACGCGGCAAAGCAGTTTGGTTTGGCGTATTTGCATGTTTCTACACTGGAGCAATTCCAATCATCTGTAAAAGAGCATTTATGTCACCGCCAAGGCACGTTGCTGGTCGAGGTTCAAACCCCACCTAATCAAGCTGCTGAGACACTCAAGGCATTTAATAAGAGTCTGAATGCTTTACTTTGAACGTTTCCCTGTATTAGAAAAACACCAAAGTAGAACGTTGCCCACTTTGGTGTTTTTGCATGGCTTACTCGGTAGTGGTGCCGATTGGCTCGCGTGTTTAAATGCATTACCCGAATATGAACGTGTTACGGTTGACCTTCCTGGTCACGGACGCAGCCAATCTATTTTTTGCTGCGATTTAAATGATTGCTGCAAACTTCTTGGTTCCACACTATCTTTATTATTTCCCTCACAACAACCACTTATTTTGATTGGATACTCTATGGGCGGCCGCATTGCGATGCATGGTATTGCCCATCAATGCTTTCCAGAGCTCAATATTGCAGGCGCGATTATTGAAGGGGGAAACTTCGGGCTTCAAACTGAGTCAGAGAAACAGGTGAGATTAGAGAATGATGCTCGCTGGGCAATGCGTTTCAAAACTGAACCACTTGAACGTGTTTTGAACGATTGGTACCAACAAGCGGTGTTTTCTTCACTAAACCATGAGCAAAGACAAACATTCATTGCGAAGCGAAGTGATAATCTTGGCTCAGCGGTGGCGAATATGTTGATGTCGACATCGTTAGCCAAACAGGCATATTTGTTGCCCTCACTGCAAAAGCAGAACATACCAGTGTATTACTTGTGTGGTGAGAAAGACCAAAAATTTAGCCAACTGGCACAACGTAGCGGGTTGGCGTATCGACAAGTTGAAGGCGCTGGTCATAACGTCCATCAAGAGCAGCCCAAACAGTTTGCGATACATACCAAGCAAATAATTCAGTCTCACTTTGGTGAGAGTAACGAGAACAATGGGAATCACCATGGCTAAAACAGTAGGCATTTCTGAAGAAGAACTTTACGCTCCGGTTCAATGGAAAGATTGCGGCGAGAAATACGAGGACATTCATTACCATAAGTCTGAAGATGGTATCGCGAAAATCACCATTGCGCGTCCTCAAGTGCGTAACGCGTTTCGTCCTCAAACGGTAAAAGAGATGATTGATGCGTTGGCAGATGCGCGTTACGACTCTGGTGTTGGCGTGATCATTCTGACAGGTCTAGGTGAAGACGCATTCTGTTCTGGCGGCGACCAGAAGATCCGTGGCGACTACGGCGGCTATAAAGACGACCAAGGTACACACCACCTAAACGTATTGGACTTCCAGCGCGATATTCGTACTTGTCCAAAACCAGTTATCGCATCGGTAGCGGGTTGGGCTGTTGGCGGTGGTCACGTTCTGCACATGATGTGTGACCTAACGATTGCAGCTGACAACGCTCAATTTGGTCAAACAGGCCCTAAAGTGGGTTCATTTGATGGCGGTTGGGGTGCATCTTACATGGCTCGCATCGTAGGCCAAAAGAAAGCTCGCGAAATTTGGTTCCTATGTCGTTTCTACAATGCTCAAGAAGCGGTAGACATGGGCCTAGTAAACACAGTTGTACCACTAGCGGATCTAGAGAAAGAAACCGTTCGTTGGTGTCGTGAAGTACTACAGCACAGCCCAATGGCATTGCGCTGCCTGAAAGCTGCATTAAACGCAGATTGTGATGGTCAAGCGGGTCTGCAAGAGCTAGCGGGTAACGCAACGATGATGTTCTACATGACTGATGAAGGCCAAGAAGGTCGTAATGCCTTTAACGAGAAGCGTCGCCCAGACTTCGATAAATTCCCTCGCAACCCATAATCCGTCTAAATGAGGAGCGTGTTAGCTCCTCTGTTCCTTTTTTCCTGAGCGCCTCGCCCTCTGGGAGGCTGGTGGGATTGCTCGTCAGAACGCTCAAATATACGGCATTACATAGGACTTGAATTATGCGTGAAGCGAAAATTTATCGTTATAGCTTGCCCATGGATAGTGGTGTCATCCTACGTAACAACAAGCTAACCGAACGTGTTGGTTATGTTGTTGCGCTTTCCGAAGATGGTAAAACAGGGCTTGGAGAAGTCGCTCCTCTTCCTGGTTTTAGCTTAGAGAGCGCCGAAGATGCGGGTGTTCAGCTACAAGAACAGGCGGAGCGTTGGGTTGCAGAGTTGGATGTGGATTATGCCAATATGTACCCGTCGGTTGCGTTTGGTTTATCGATGGCACAGCTTGAATTAGCTGGTGGCTTACCACAACAAGGTAAATACCAAACAGCGCCACTATGCACTGGCGACCCAGATGAGCTCATTCCAAAGCTGAACGAAATGGAAGGTGAGAAAGTCGCTAAGGTGAAAGTTGGACTTTATGAGCCAATTCGCGATGGCATGCTTGTGAACCTTTTTCTTGAATCAATCCCTCAATTAACGCTTCGACTCGATGCCAATCGCGCTTGGACACCAGAAAAAGCGCAGCAGTTCGCTAAGTACATTGCCCCGTCTCTGCGTCAACGAATCACGTTTCTAGAAGAGCCGTGCCGCTCTCCTGGCGATAGTCTCTCTTTTGCGATTAATACTGGTATTGCTATCGCTTGGGATGAAACATTGCAAGATGCGGTTCGTCGTGAAGATTTCCGTCTTGAAGATCTAACTGGTGTGAAAACGATCATCATCAAACCCACACTCATTGGTTCGGTGGATTTTTGTATTACACTGATAGAGAAAGCGAAGTCACTGGGGATGAAAGCAGTGATTAGCTCGAGCATTGAATCCAGTCTCGGTTTAACTCAATTAGCGCGCTTTGCCCAATGGCAGCTGCCTGATGAAGTTCCAGGCTTGGATACGATTGGCTTATTCAAAGCTCAGCTAGAGCAGGGCTGGCCTAAGTGTGAACTTCCCGTTCTTCCTCTAAAAGACCAGGAGATTGTGTGGCATTCTGCGTAGACAATATTGCGAAGGCGCCATGGAAATATTGGGCTCAAACGAGCCCTTTTTCTATTGCACTCAAGACATCAACAGAAGTATTAAACTGGCAACAACTCTCGAAGCGTATTGACCAATACACTCACTATTTGAATGACTTGGGTGTAACTCGGGGGGATGTGCTGACTTTGGTTGGCAAGAACCAAGTAGAAACACTGTTGTTTTATCTTGCCTCCAAACAGTTAGGCGCGCTCGCTGCGCTGACCATGGAACAACCACTAGATAAGTTGCAGGGTAAGCTTGCTACACTTTACAGGCCTGATCAAACTCGGTTTATCTGGTTTTCTCAGGAGTGCGCTTCGACCTTTTCTGAACATGATATACAAAAACTCAAGGCAACATTGCTTTCACCGCCTGTAGTATCACAGCAAGAGAGTGATTCGTTGACTGAAGATAGCTATCATCATGACCGGCTCGCTTCAGTAGTATTTACTTCTGGCTCTACAGGGGAGCCTAAAGCTGTGGTTCATACACATCGACAGCATCTTGCGTCTGCAGAGGGCTTGTTGCAGGAGTTCATTTTCACTCAGCAAGATGCTTGGCTATTATCGCTTCCGCTGTATCACGTCTCTGGATTGGCGATTGTCTATCGTTGGCTATATGTCGGAGCAACACTAAAAGTCGGTTCAGGGAAACTTGTTGATGATATTCAGGGCGTATCACACGCTTCTTTGGTTGCGACTCAGCTCAAACGGTTATTGGATGATGATGCACATTTGTCATTGACACATGTGCTACTGGGCGGCAGCCACGTTGATCACGAGTTGGCACTACGAGCAACAGGGCAAGGCATTGAGACATGGTTAGGTTATGGGATGACGGAGGCGGCCTCTACCGTTACCGCAAAGAGAATTGACAGTACCAGTAATGCTGGGCATGTATTGGAGCACCGTAAGATAAAATTAGTTGACCAACGCATTTTTGTTGGCGGTAAGACATTAGCGGCAGGGTATTTCCATCAAGGACATGTTACCCCATTTCTGGATGAGAAAGGCTGGTTTGACAGCAAGGATCTTGGCGAGTGGCAAGGTGATGAATTAAAGATAATCGGCCGTGCCGACAATCAGTTTATCTCTGGTGGTGAGAATATCCATTGTGAAGAGATTGAAGCCGCTTTGAACCAAATTGATGGTGTAGTGCAGAGTATAGTGGTTCCAGTCGAAGACGCGGAGTTTGGTCATAGACCAGTAGCTGTGATTCAGACCAATGGATTGCGCAGCAAGTCGGAGTATGACCAGCACTTGCAATCAAAGTTAGAGAAGTTTAAATGGCCAGTGGGATACCATGTAATGCCAGAAACTCTACTAGAAGGTGGGATCAAAATTTCACGTAAGGCCGTGAAAGAGTGGCTGTTGTCATCACTTCAGCATTAGTCAATTTTGCTATGTATTAGTCATAAAGAGAATTTCGTATCCTTATAACTCTGAATCATAATTATGCTTCTTCGTGGAGAGAAAATGCATAAGGTTCAGGATGGCAAAGCTAGTTTTAATTGCGGCAGTAGCACTACAAATTGGTATCGCGATAAGTAGTGAAGGGCTAGCCCGCTCTCTTGCAGAGCTAACGGCATTTTTGATCGCTATTGCGTTGGTCGTTATATACAAAAATAGCAAACGGGAAATGCCGTCCCCTCAACGCGATAAGCAGACCACCAATATCTAAAACAGTAACCAACTTAGAGAAGTGGTCGAAATTAACACCCACAGAGTCACACCAAACAACAGTGGCTTAGCTCCAGCAGACTTTAGTTTTGAAATTGAAATGCTACAACCTATCAAGAACAGACATACAACCAACGCTTGCTTTGCTCCAATGAAAATGCCGTGATAGACCATTTCAAATTGAGGAAATAAGTCGCTAAACGCGATAGCTGCACAGTACCAAAAAATGAAATAAGGGATAGCTAGTTTTTTCTTTCCATTCTCTTTTTGGCCTCTTGAAAAGATGACGGCACTGATCAAAGCAACAGGAATGATCCATAAAGCGCGCGCGAGTTTCAATGTTGTTGCCGTCGTTAGTGCTTCTTCCCCATAGGCCGAGGCAGCCCCGACAACAGAAGATGTGTCATGAATGGAAATCGCAGCCCATGTGCCAAACGTGTGTTGATCTAGCCCTAAAGCATGTCCAATCACAGGAAACACAAAGAGTGCAATGGAGTTCAGGACAAATACCGTTGCCAGTGCTAATCCAATCTGCTCGTCTTTCGCTTTAATGGCCGGTGCCACAGCAGCAATTGCGCTACCACCACAAATTGCAGTACCTGATGAGATTAAGTAAGCGGTTACTCGCTCCAATTTAATTACCCTGGCAATGAGAGTGCCCATGATCAGTGTGCCTGTAATAGTGGCGATGATCAGGCCGATACCATCCGATGTGACTGCAAGTGCTTGCTCAAAGTTGATGCCAAAGCCTAAGCCAATAATCGAGTAAGACAGCAGCTTTTTAGTAAAAGAAGCGATGGGCAGCTCGGAAGGCACAAAACCAAAACTTGCGAGTAGAAAACCGATAACTAGAGCAATGGGAGAGGAGGCAAGAGGGGTTAGACAAAAAAGTAACGCCAATCCAAACAGGAGGTAGTTTCTATTCAAGGTTTTTATTCGCTGTTGTGAATGAAAGGGAGAGTATATCGCACTGGGTGTGGTCAGTTTGTCTTAATGATTTGAACACATGTTCAGTTATCCTAAACATGTGTTCAAGTGTATTTATCGCCAGTCGCCTCTAAGTTGATGCACTTTATCGAACATTGTTTTTGCCGTTGCTTCATTTGGTGGCACCGGTTGTCCTGCCTCAATTTCTAGCTTTGACCAAAATCGAGTCGGTAAGCCACAGCATGCGCGACCTTTTGCGCGGCTGAAATAGCTTCCCCATAAGCCTTTAAGTGCAACAGGTATGACGGGTACTGGGCTACGACGTAGAATGATATCAATACCGCGCATGAATTCATTCATTTCACCATCTGAAGTTAATCTTCCTTCAGGGAAAATACAGACGATATGACCTTCGCTTAGCGCAGCTTCCACATCGTTAAATGCACGTCTGATAGAGCTTCTGTTACTCGCTGAAATTGGAATTACCCCAGTTCGACGTAAAAAGCGCCTTAATGGAGGTAGGTTGGCGTAATCTTCCTCCATCACAAAACGAATCAACCTTGGGCATACGGCACTAAGTAGCAATGCATCCATGTAGCTTACATGATTACATACAATCAATGCCCCACCATGCTCGGGTAGGTTGTGTAGATTCTTATGCTTAACTCGATAGATGGTGTGCGTAAGCATCCACATGACAAAGCGAACTACAAAAATAGGAATTTGCAAAAAGATGTAAGCGGCGACTAAGAAATTTAAAACGGCTAACAATGCAAACAGCTGAGGAATTGTCATCTTGATTACACTTAGGCACACAATACCTAAGACAGCGCTGCCGACCATAAACAGAGAGTTAAAAATGTTGAGCCCTGCGATGACTTGAGCACGTTCGGTTTCCTTTGCTCGATGCTGCATTAATGCGTAAAGAGGCACGATAAACAAACCGCCCGAAGCGCCAATCATCAATAGGTAGAAAAATAATGGCCAAAAAGGCTCATATCTAAAGAAGTCTACAAAGTTATGGAAAGTAGGTAGATCATTGGGAATGGAAGTGGCCATTAGGTACCCAAATACCGTAATGCCAAAGGCACCAATTGGCACAATACCGACTTCGATACTATGGTTTGAGATCCAATTGCAAAGTAGCGACCCTAGCGCGATACCAATGGAAAATAGAGCGAGCAAGAAAGACACCGCACTCTCGGTGCCATTTAGGTAAATCTTAGTGAAATTCGGAAATTGTGTTAGGTATGCGGCGCCTAAAAACCAAAACCAGCTTATTGCCATTATGCATTGAAAAACAACTCGATCGGATTTGGCGATAGAGAGCGTGTGTTTGGTTTGCTTGTATGGTTGCCAACGAAAAGAGAGATTGGGCGCGCTGGCTGCAGCAAAGGGGATTGAGCGGCTCGACAAGTAGCCTAACAATGCGAAGATCACGACACAAAATGCGGCAAGGTATTTTGCGTTGTCTGCAGAGGCTATAATCCCAGCGCCTAAGGTGCCAATAAGGATGGCGATAAAGGTACCTGCTTCAACAAGAGCGTTGCCGGGCACTAACTCTTTAGCATTTAACTTTTGAGGCAAAAGGGCATATTTAACTGGGCCAAAAAATGCTGACTGTGTGCCCATTAAAAACAGTAGCAATAAAAGCACACCATAACTTTCGGTTATGAATCCGATGGCACCCAAGAGCATGATGGCTATTTCAAATAGTTTAACCTTACGAATAAACCATGACTTTTCATATTTGTCGGCTAATACGCCAGCGGAAGCAGAGAACAGAAAGAACGGTAGAATGAACAAGCCTGCCGCAAGGTTGATGAACAAATTGCTCGAAATAGGTAGTGCACTGGAGCCAGCGAATGCGACAAACAACAGCAAAACGTTTTTAAAAATATTGTCGTTGAAAGCGCCAAAAAACTGAGTAATGAAATAGGGCAGGAACTTTCTCTGCGTAAGTAAGGACGGCTGTCTGTCGGATGACATGGATAATCCTTTGTTACCAGTTCGTGAGGTAGTTGGAAAGAAGATTACTGATCAATTCTTTGCCATCAATTGGTTCACTAGAGAAAAACTTATCATCAACACTGAGTAAAGTAATGCCATGTACGCCAGACCAAAGGACTCGACTCGCTTGAATCACTTCGGATTCAGTACGATGTGGTGCGATTTGAGCCAATAGTGACTCTAGCATTCCCGTCATACCATCGATACGTTTGGCATGCCATTCCGGAAGTTCTGCTCCATTCATGTTGTGTTCGAACACTAACTGCCAACGGTATGGGTGTTTTTGAGCAAAATCGTGGTAGCAATAAGCGAGTTCAAAAAGCGCTTGATGGGAGTCTTTGCTGTCATTAGTCGCTTTGCGTGCTTCTTGAGATAACTCATCTAAAGTTTGAGCGACAACATGAAGCAACAACAAATTATAATTACCAAAAACATTTACCAATGTGCTTGGCACGTAACCAATCATGTTAGCGATTTTACGAAGACTGAGTTCGTGGTAAGAATTCTCATCTAAAAAGTTTTTGACCGTTGTTAACGTCAAATTCACTAACTCTTCTCGGGTGTGATCGTTTCTGCGTGCCATATTCTCAAACTACTTTATTGAACATCGTTCAATATGATAGTCAGCTACCTATTAACCGTCAACAAGGCAATGTGTCCAAGTGCCCTCAAGGTGTAGGATTCTGAGCTGTGTCACTGATTCTAATTCAAGTAAAACAATCTGGAGTATTAGTGAACTTATTCCATACTTTTTTTACATTGATCAAGCGCCTTCAGCTGAATTGTAAGCAGTGTGAGCAGTCTGCATTTTTGGCAATATTCTGATACATGTCAGCTTCTATAAGCTATTTTCATCAATCGGTATACAGAGTATGATGACTTAAAAATCATCTTTGGCGTGCTACTGTTTGAAACAACGATTGTTTCGTCTTGAAAATGGGGCACTATCTTAGATAGCTAACTTTAAGGATAACGATGAAACGTTTATTTTCTATTGTTGCTTTGTTGATGTTTACTGTTGCTGTAACGCCTATCGCGGAAGCGAAGAAGTTTGGTGGCAGTAAGTCTTTCGGTAAGAGCTACAAAACCGCACCAGCACCGAAACAACAGCAACAAAACACCAATACGGTCGGTAAAGATCAGACGACAAAGTCTTCAAGTAAGAAAGGCCTTATGGGTGGTCTGCTAGGCGGACTTCTTGCTGGTGGTCTACTTGCTGCATTCTTTGGCGGTGCTTTTGAAGGTATCCAGTTTATGGATATCCTAATTATTGGTTTGATTGCCTTTGTCATCTTTAAACTAATGCGCGGTATGCTAGGTGCGAAGCAGGGCAGTATGAACCAGCATCGTCAACAGCCTGCATTTGGTGGCAACGCATCTAAGTTTGAGCAACCAAACATGCAAAACTTTGAGCAACAACCAAACACAAATAATGGTGGCTTTGGTGGTTTTGGCGCTCAAACAGACGTACCACATAACTACCCACCGGGTTTTGACCAAGCAGCGTTCATTAATGGTTCTCGTGAACACTATCGAATCCTGCAAGGTGCGTGGAATCACAACCAGCTAGAAACTATTGAAGAATATGTTTCTCCAAGCTTGTTTGAAGACCTAAAAGCAGAGCGCGCGAAGCTCGACGGTGAGCAGCATACTGACGTAATGTACGTTGATGCGGAGGTCGTCCGCGCTGATTACGATGCAAATAAAGCACAGCTTAGTCTGCAGTTTAGCGGTCGTTACCGTGACACAGTAGAAGGTGTTGAAGAAGAAATCGAAGATATCTGGCACCTCGAGCGTGACTTGACTGCGCCTAATGCGCCATGGTTAATCGTTGGTATTCAAGGCTAGTCACCTTTAAACCAATTTAGTCACTAGTAAAAATCCCGCATCCCCTGCGGGATTTTTTGTATCTATCATTTATATTTCTTGTACGTGTTTTTATACAAACATCACTAATTGAGTCCGTTTGGTAATTTTGCGAACCCACTTTTTCTAGTAAGTCCTCAAGTGTTTTCCTAGTTATATTGAACATTCATATTAAGGCCATACGAACTAACAAAATCAAAATAGCTAGTACATTGTTTGTAGGGTAAAGATCTGCTCCTCAGCCTTTTGTTTGTGGAGCTTCACATGGGGTTGGTTGCTTTAGTGAGATTGAGTATAGGTTATACCAATCGTAGTAAATAACTGGTCATTCTAGCTTGTTAAAATACTCGATAACCGCGTTGCAATTTTTGATTGCAGAATAACTACTTATCGAAAAATTGCGCCTTGTTCTCAAGCATTTTCCCTACGCTATTTCTGATCACTTATTTACTG